>CAZFDQ010000150.1:0-7434 GCA_964518205.1 uncultured Pseudomonadota bacterium
GAAAAAAAGATAGAAAAAAATACGGTTGCCCAAGCGCATAAACCTTACACTGTTGCTCAAAAGTCTTCTCAGATTCCAGTTTTAAGCGAAGAAGTAGAAGATTTTTTTGATGATGATGCCATTTCAGAGTTTGCTTTTGTAGATGATGATTTTATGGGTGATGTTGAAGATGAAAATTTAGAAGATCTTTTCCAGACTTCTCCTGGTTTTAATAAAAAAGCACCAAAAAAAGAAGCAAAAGCTGATGTTGCTTTAGATAGTTTCTTTGATGAAGATGATTCCTTTGTTTCTTGGGAAGACGATGATTATTACGAAGATCCAGATGTATCATTTAAAACAGTTCAATTTGATTTAAATAAAAATAGTGTAAGATCAGATCAAAAGTCTATTATTCAAAAAGATATAGAAAGTGCTAAAGTTGCTGTTGACCAAGGCAAAAAAATTGTTGTACAAGGTCACTGTTGCCAATTAGGAGCTCCAAGTTTTAACATGGCTCTTTCAGAAAAACGAGCCAAAGTTATTAAAGATGAAATGATTAAAAATGGTATTCCTGCAGAAAATATAAAAACTATAGGAATGGGCCAAGAAATGCCGCTTGTTTGGTCGGATAAAACAAGCAAGTTAGAAAAAATCAATGAATTGGCACCAAATCGTCGTGCTGAAATTGTTGTAAACTAAAAGTTTTACTAAAAAAGGGCCAGTTATAATTTGGAAATTATAACTGGCCCTTTTTTAGTATTATAGTACTTTTTTATTTGTTATTCGATAGAGTATTTTTGAATTTTATCTCGATGTCCATCGTTGTTGGGGGTATCGTTATCATCTTCATGACATCGTTTTTTGGAATTTTCATCAACAATAACTTCGATTCTTCCAATGTTGTACACTGGTGTTATTCGTTGTTCTCTGCACAAAGGACAAAATTGGGTTCCAGCTTCATCTAATGAAATTATGGATTCTTTTAAATATATATGTCCGCACTCTAAAATTACACAGCGATTGTTGGCGAATGGAGTGAGTGATATCATATCTCTGTTTGATTCTCTATCAATTAAGATTCTTGCATGTCGAAATATATGTTTTCTTATTTCTTCTTCACCATTTATATTGGATGTATCTATTTCTTCATTAATGTATTCATTTGGATTAGTAACACAATTTTGAATATCATTATAGTTTAATTGGGTAAAGTCTATGTGATAATATATTTCTGGTTCTTGATCGGGTTCTTGTAATAAAACACGAAGGGGCATTATTGGTTGACTTAGCTCTCCTAATTCTTCCAAGCCTTCTTCTGTAGTTGTTGCATGATCTAGTCTCATATTATTTGTTTCTTGTGTCATTATAAAATGATGCATTTCTTCTGGTTGATTTATTTCTAATTGAGGAATATTCCAATTGATTGTACGCCATTGTTGTCGACCATCAGGAAGATATCTATTTGTTGGTTGGTTAATACCGGCTAGTCTAAAGTTATCATTATTTATAAAAGAACTTGTTGCTGGAGCTACCTCCACTCTTATTGGTTCGTTCCCTATAAAGCCATAAAATTGTATTCTAGTATTCGTATTATTTGTGAATATTATTCTTGCTATAGCTTGTTCTCCCATCAACGACATACTGAACAACAGAACTAATAAAAACTTTTTCATTTTTTACCCTTCGTTTTTATTATTATATATAAAAAATATACGACATCGATATACTAATAGTAATTGTTACACATTTTTCGCCTTAAATCAATTGGGGTTTTGTGCAGAAATTATTTCAGGGTGTGGGGACTACAAAACAATGGCTTTTTATTGATGAAAGATCGATATTTTCCAGTAAAAAGTGTACTTTTTGGAAATTTTTGGTTTTTAGAAAGATTTGTCGACTTTCTGTTTTTTGAATTCTATGTACAACGGGACGGGCTGGGCCGAGGATTTGTATGTCTAAATTTTGATCATTGTTAATTTTGTGTAAATTTTCGCATAATTTATGAGCCTCAGCTTCTAATTCCATAGAATTTGTGTTTTTTAGCTCAATTTGCACTAATCTACCAAATGGTGGGTAATTTATCTCTTTTCTTAATTCAAGCTCTTTTTTGCAAAAATTTAGATAATCTTGTTCGTTTAAGTGATTAAAAATGTAGTGATTTTGCATTGTTTGGACAATTACCTTGCTCTCGCTACATTGTCTTCCGGCTCTTCCTGCAACTTGAATTAATTGTTGCAGAGTTGTTTCACTTGCATTAAAAACTGGAAAATGTAAGTTCAGATCCGCCCACAAAATTCCAACTAAGGTGACCTTAGGAAAGTGGTACCCTTTTGTAATGGTTTGTGTTCCAACCAGAATATCAAGTTCTCCATTTTCAAACTTTTCTACAGTTTCTCGCCAAGACCTTTTTTTGCTTGTAGAGTCTAAATCTGCCCTTTCAATTTTTGCATCAGGAAAAAGGTTTTGCAATATTGTAACAACTTGTTGTGTACCTATTCCTTTTTTTAAAAAGTGTTTTCTGCCGTCCAATTCACATTCGGGACAGCTTAGGGGCATGTTTTTTTGATAATCACAATAATGGCAGCGTAAATGTTCTGGTTCATTTGTTTTTTTGTGAAGTGTTAAACTAACAGAGCAATTTGGACATTCAAAAATAAATCCACAATTTTTGCATTGAACAAAAAAACTGTACCCTCTTCTGTTCAGATAAATTATTGTTTGTTCTTTTTTTTCTAAAGTTTGTTTAATTTCGTTTTCAAGTTCTCGTGTTATCCAAAAATTTTTTCTTCGTTTTTGATTTTTGTTATCAAAAAATACTTGTTTAATTTTAGGAAAATTTCCGGAAAATCTTTTTTTGAGTTGAAATAGTTTCCAATTATTTTTGTTTACATTAAAAAGTGAATTTAAAGATGGTGTGGCTGAGCCTAGCAAAATTGGAATTTTATAATAATTTGCACGCCAGATGGCAAGCTCTTTACTATTTATTTTTGGATGTTTTTTTTCTTGAAAACCTGTTTCATGTTCTTCATCAACTATAATTAGTCCAAGGTTAGAAATTGGTAGTAAAATTGGGAGATGTACTCCAATTATAAGAGTTGGCTTTCCCTCTAGTAGTCGCTGCCACAAATACTTTTTTTCAGATGCCTTGCTTGCGGAATGAAAACCAATAATTGAAATATCTTTAGGTAATTGATTTTTGAGTAAATTTTGAAACTGAAGACTTAAGCTGACTTCTGGTAAAAGTAAGATAACTGATTGATTTTTTTTTATAGATTGAACAATTAATTTTTTATAGATTTCAGTTTTTCCAGATCCTGTAGCACCGTGCAAAAGTATAGGCGCATATTTTGTATTTTCAATAAATTGTTCGATATAATTTACAACATTTTTTTGTTCTTGAGTTAGAGATATTTTTTTGATTGGTTTTTTTAAATGAAATGATGTGTCATCAATATTAGTTTGGCGAGACTGATTTTTTTTATTTGATTGGAATAAAAATTTTTTAATTCTTTGATAAAAATGTATTGGCTTTATAAAATAAAATTCTGAAATTTTTTTTATAAAATTATTATACAAAGGATCTGTAGGAAACTTTTCTAATCCTATTGTTTCTCTTATTTCAAAATTTACGCTGGAGGGTAAACTGTTATAAACTTTTAAAACTAAAGCTGGAAGCATATTATTTTTAATTGGAACTTTTACAATTTTTCCAATTAAATTTTTTTTATTTAAAGTGTCGGGAAATTTATAAAAAAGAGGCTTGGGATATCCTTTTAATAATCTAACTAAGATGTACATTTTTTAAATTCTTTATAAGCATCGCTAGATGGTATTACTGGTTCATGTATTTTTACTAAAATCTTACTAAAAGGTAATGGAACTTGAAATTTATCCCAGCTTTTATTAAAAGTGAATGCCCATTCTGATTTGCATTCAATAAAGACCAATGGAATTTTGGATTTAGATGCAAAATAAATAACTCCTCGTTGTAATTTAAACGCTGGTCCGCGGGATCCATCTCCAACCAAACAGAGTTTTTTATTAGCATCTAGAACGTCTAGAGCTTGGCGAACCATTTTTACAGAACTTTTATATCCAGAACCGTACAAAACCTTAAAACCGAGTTTTTTTGCAATAAAGCCCATAATTTTACCATCATGACTAGGGCTTATTATGCAGTATCCGATGCTTTTATTCTTAAAAAAGAAAAAGGTTGCCGCAATTATATTTTGATGCCAAAAATAGAAAACCCCCTGATTTTTGTTAAATGGTTGTTCGTATTTATGGTCACATTGAATTTCTAAGCGATATGTTAAAAAAAGAAGTTTCAGATAAGAATAAATAAAATTTTTTATCAAAAAACTTAAAATTGAACTGTTTTTTACGCGCTTAATTATACCCTTTATAGGGGAAGAGCTTGACATAAGTAAAACCTTTAATAAATTTAAAAAATCATCTTAAGAGGTATAAGTTTAATGTTTTATTAAAATTTTTCTAATTAGTTTGGGAATTTCATATTATGATTATAAAAAGATTAAACATCATTTTTGTTCTAAGTTTATTTTTATTTTGTTTTGATTTGTTGGGAATGTGCAATTCTATTTGCGATCCAGCATCTGAGATTGTAGAAAATGATATAAAAAATGAATGGTTTAAGGATTATTTAAAAAACTTTAAACCCGATTATCATATTACTGAACAACTTCCACAAGATTTACTTGTGTTGGAACGTATGCGCCCTCTTTTTTTTGAGCCACAAATTGCGGTGTTAAATGGTAAAAAAGATGTTTATACAAGAGCGATTAAGGAGTATGGTGCTCAAGAAGTGATGTTGCTGACAAAGGATAATTTTAGATTATCTAGTTTATATTTTAAAAGAGAGAATGCACCTTTAAATATAATTTATGTAACTGGATATTTTCATAATGATTCACCGCCAAAAGAGTGGTGTGCACCTTTTTCTCAAGTCTTTCCTAATTTTAATATCCTTTCTTTTGATTGGAGGGGTTTTGGGGGTAGTGATGGTTTTAGGGATAGTATTTTAAATGGGATGATTTATGGGAATGATTTTGGAGTTAATGCAACTCCAGATATTCAAGCGGCTATTGATTTTATCAAAAAAGAAAATGACAAACCAATTGTTTTGGTTGGTTTTTGTGGTGGTGGTGCCATGGCCATCAAAACAACCCTAGAAGCGCAAAAAACAGGTAAAGCAATTGCAGATGCTTTGGTTTTAAATTGTATGTTTACCAAATTTGAGAATCAGTTTGAAAGAGCCGGTGATTATGCAAAAAGATTTTACCATCGCTTTTTAGTAAAATCTGGATTAGGCAGCTGGATATTGGATTATATGTTAAATGGAAGCTTGTTTGACTTGAAGCCTATTGATGTGATAGACCAAGTTAAAGTCCCCTGTTATTTTGAACATTTTACAAGTGATCCTTTTGCTATACTAGAAGAAGGTATTGAGCTCTTTGAAAAAGCAAAAACATTTAAGATATTTTTACAGTCTGACTTAGGAAGACATGCTAGAATTCATTCTAAGGCTCCCTATCAATACAGAGAAAGTTTTTATAACTTTTTAGAGAAGAGCGGACTTGTAAAAAAAGATGAATTGGAAGTTATAAGCGATAAGGAGATAAAGGGTGATCTAGAAATTTTAAATAAACATAAAATGGAAACCAGGGGCAAGAGCTCTAATCAGGTTAAAAATTCTTAAAAAATTGGTTATAGATTAGAATAAAAAAAACAAATTTTAAACTTTTATAATGCTTTTATTTTACCTTTATTACGGTTCTTTGAGTGTTTTGGTATTATTTTTTCTATGTCTATTTCTAAAAAAAAATGTAATCATCAAGTGTATTTATTTGACAAAAGGGGTGTTTTATTGTCTATAATTAAAATAGGAAAAAATAGAAAGAGAAAGGGGGGATATTTGGTGGAAGAGTTGTTTGAAGTGTTGGTATTTGTTAATGTGATTGAGTTTGGATTAAATATGTAGTGCTCCGTAAAGGAGTAGGTGTTTTAAAAAAGGAGAAGTATTATGGCACTTAAGAAAAGAAAATCTAAAAAAGCTGCACCAAAAAAAATTGCTAAGAAAAAAGTAGCTAAGAATAAAGTAGCCAAGAAAAAAGTAGTCAAGAAAAAAACTGCTAAGAAAAAAGTAGCTAAGAATAAAGTAGCTAAGAAAAAAGTAGCCAAGAAAAAAGTAGCTAAGAAAAAAACTGCTAAGAAAAAAGTAGCCAAGAAAAAAGTAGCTAAGAAAAAAGCTGCTAAGAAGTCTGCTAAGGGAAAAAAAAGAATGTCCCAAAGACCTAAAAAGAAATAAAAGAGTTAAGATTCTTTTGGGGAACAAAATTGGTAGTTTTTAATTAAATCACTTTTTTGTTCCCTTTTTTTAACCTTTAGTTCTAATATTTAAAGCCAACTAAATCATAAACTTGCGTAAGCGTTTCTTTGGCAACTTTATTAGCCTTATTGGCGCCCTTATTTAAAATTTCTTTTAGTTCTTCTGGTTTGCTAATAAGTTCATTATATTTTTCACGAATTGGTTTTAAAGTATTATTCATATTTTTGAATAATTTTTTCTTGCATTCAATACAACCAATTTTTGCGTTCTTGCATCCATCAATAACCCAGTCGAGTTCTTCTTGGTTAGAAAATAGTTGGTGCAAGGAATATATGTTACAGATATCTGGATTGCCTGGATCTGTTTTTTTTATTCGTGCAGGGTCTGTAACTGCTGGGCCTAATTTTTTCCAAATTGTTTGTTCGTCTTCTGTTATACCTATGTAATTATTAGCGCTCTTGCTCATTTTTGCAGAGCCATCTAGGCCAACCACTTTTGTTGTAGGTGTATGTAAGGTTTTAGGTTCTTTAAAAATTGATTTGTATCTGTTATTGAATTTTCTTGCCAAAGTTCGAGTAAGTTCTAGGTGTTGAGCTTGGTCAATTCCAACAGGAACTAAGTCTGCTTTATAAAGCAAAACATCTGCCGCTTGAAGGACGGGGTAAGATAAAAGTCCTAGGTTTGCGGCATCAGGGTCTTTTTCAGATTTTTCTTTATATTGTATCATTCTTTCCATTTCACCCATGGGCGCAAGGCAGTTTAGTATCCATGCAAATTCAGCATGAGCAGGAACATCTGATTGTACAAAAATTGTACATTTTTCAGGGTCAAGTCCAGAAGCTAAAAAAACGGCGGCAAGCTCAAGTGTTCGCTTTTTTAATTTTTCACGTTCTTGAGGAATTGTTATTGCATGTTGGTTAACAATACAATAAAAACACTCATGCCCTTCGTTTTGTAGTTTTATCCAATTTACTAATGCTCCGAAATAGTTTCCGAGATGAATAGTGCCTGTTGGTTGCATTCCGGAAAGTACTCGCATTTTAAATCCTTTGAATTTTTTATGGTTAAAATTTTTTCTTATATAATATAATATATAAAATATGCTA
>CAZFDQ010000151.1:0-2541 GCA_964518205.1 uncultured Pseudomonadota bacterium
CAATTTTAATCAATATAAATATAATTTTGGGTGCGGGATTATTTATCAACCCCAAGCCCTTAACTTTACTTGCAGGCCCTTTAGGGTTTATAGGCTATATTTTGGCAGCCACAATCATTTTCCCAATTGTTTTATGTATCGCTCAACTTGCAAAAATTCATCCAACCGCTGGCGGGCTTTATGTTTATAGCAAAGAATATATAAGTCCTTTTGTAGGCTTTATAAGTGGCTGGAGTTATTTTTTAGGCAAAACAACTTCAGCAGCGCTTCTTGCTCATGTTTTTGTTTCTTTTTTTCAAAGAAGAATCTTATTTTTGCAACAATTCCCAATTTTGTTATTAGATTGTTTTTTGATTTTATTATTAATCTTGCTCAATATAATTGGCTTGAAGATTGGAGGCAAAATTCAATACTTTTTTACAAGCATGAAAGCTATTCCTATAATTTTTGTGTTATTTGCCGGATTAAGTCTTTTTAATCTTGATTTTTTTACACCACAACCACAAGACATTACTAATTTATTTTCAACTTTTCCTGTTGCAATATTTGTTTTATTAAGTTTCGAAATGATCTGTTCAATTGGGCATTTAATAAAAAATCCAGAAAAAAATATCAGCCGTGCAATTTTATATTCTTTCTTCATCGTTGCAACAATTGCTGCAATTTTTCAATTCATGATTTTTGGAAGCCTAGGAACAAATCTTAAAATAATACCTGAACCAATTTTAGCTTTTGGAATAAAAGCTTTTAATAATATATTTTTTGCAAAAATAATTAATTCTTTTGTTTTTGTTTCAATTATCGGCGGCTCTTTTGGATCTTTAACTGCCAACTGCTGGAACCTGTATCGTCTAGCAGATGGTGGCCATTTGCCAGGTAAAAAATATCTTACAAAAATTAATAAAACAAACGTACCATATTTTAGTTTGTTAATAGAAGGGGGTTTGGGTTGCTTAATTCTATGGATCAGCAAAACACAAATCCCCCTACAAAATATGACTGTTTTAGGAATGGTAATGGCCTACTTTTTCAGTTCCGTTTCAGCTTTTTTGGTAAATAAAAAGAAAAAATCTTTTTACTTTTATATTTCTATTTTAGCAATCACAAGCAGCTTTTATATAGCATTTTTATGTATCAAAAATTTAATTCTCTATGGAATATCATTTCCTTTACTAATAATTTTTATTGCAGGACTAGGTTTTTCTCTATGGGAAAAAATGAAACATTAAGATACTTGAAGCTGAAGATAGAGTTTTTTGCTCAAATCTATTATGGAACCTGCCATCGGTTTTTGATCAATTACATGACAGTTTTGGCAAATATGTCCATCAAGACTTTTGTTTGTATGTAAAATTTCTAACTCTATATTTTCTTTAGAAAAATTGTTTTTAACTTCTGAAACTAAACAATCTTTAAGGTTTGGAACTATATATAAATTTTCGCCTCCTGCAGACATATAAGTTATGAGCTTTTGATTAACCAATTCTTGATCTGGTTGTGGAGACTGAGCAACACAAGTGTTTATAGGATAATTATTTTTTAACCAATAAACTTTAGATTGTACACCCAGTTTTGCAGATTTTTTTGTAATAAATTTTTGACTTTGTCCTAAAAAATCTGGTGTTAAAATTGCTTTTGGTTTTTTTGAAATTGTTATAAAAACATGCTGATTCGGTCTTATTTTTTGATTGGGTCTTGGAATTTGATCCAAAATCACACCCTCAGGCAAATCGGGGTCTTCTTGTTCACGTAACAATCTAATGCTCAAACCAGAAGAAGATAAAACATTCATAGTTGATTGCAGGCTTTTTCCAATAATATTTGGAGTTAGCAGTTCTTTTTTTTGCAAAAAAGAATGCAAAATGCAGTAGCCAAATATAAAACTACAAAATGGAAAAAACCAAAAATAACTTTGAATCTTTTTTTTTATTTTCATAGGAACTTATATTCAAGCTTTTACTCTTAACCTGGTCGTACTAACATAAAGAGTCGTTTTTCTAGACTGCTCACAATAGTTTTAACAACGGTGAAACTTGTTTTATAACAGCCTGAAGTGCTTAAGAAACTTTTTTATAAACAATATAATATTAACTACCAGTCGTCATCCTGAACTTGTTTCAGGATGACGACCGATTTGTAATAACTCTCTATTGTAAATATTACAATCACGCCAAAAAATAATAAACTTGTGTCCGTATAACAACGCCACTAACAAGTCAGAATTTTCTTAGATTTATAAAAATTGCAACCTAACAAAAAAATTAATGGGTACACTTATAAGCCGGATTTTGTACTTTAATCGCTTAAAGCAGCAACCATCTATCTATGCGACATACCCGCAGAATAAAGGAACAGGAAACCAAATCTGCCTATTCTGTCTTGCTCCGGATGGGGTTTTCCCATAAACGTATTACTACGTCTATGCGTGCGCTCTTACCACACGTTTTCACCCTTACCCTAAATATAGGGCGGTTTATTTTCTGTGGCACTTTCCGTAGGTTTGCACCTCCCTTACTTGAAATACAATCTCTGTTTTTCTTG
>CAZFDQ010000152.1:0-7901 GCA_964518205.1 uncultured Pseudomonadota bacterium
GGCAGAGTATGGTGCGGTGATTACCTCAACACCTTCTTCCAATCCTGAAATTATTTCAATATAATTATCGTCTTGTATTCCAGTTTCTACTTCCCTTAAGAGAGCCTTTCCCTCTTCTACCAAAAAAACCACCAAAAAAATCATCCTCATCAAAAAAACCGCCTCTTCCTCTTCTTTGAACCGGAACGTTAAAAGAAACAGCAACAGGATTTATAGTTTTCTCTCCAGCCTCTTCCGGCAACAACACATACTTTTTTTCTAATACACTAAAGTTTTTACCTTCAACAACTTCTTGCTTATGTTCAACTTGTGAAATTTCTTTTGCCAAAAATCCTGGAAACTTTGGAGGTTCGAGCCCCGCCTGAGATATATTTCCCCTATTATAAATGCTTACACTTAAAACAAATGGTTGCCCAATATAAACCGCTTCTTTTTCTGATTTTAACTTACAAAAAAGCTCATACTCGCCCGTAGCATTACCTCGATCAGTCGATACCATTCTTGATTGCGCAACAGTCCCTTCTTTTCTTTGGGTAACTTTAAAGTTTATTTTTTCAGGAACAGATTTTATAATCTGATTATTTTGTTTTACTGTTGCAGGACCAATTTCAAAGTCTCCTTCTTGATTCGGCAAAACCGTAAACATGTAAGTGTTTTCTGCAGTAAAACTAGAATTAATCATACTAATATTTGTTGAACGACTTTTGCCAATAACATTTAAATCATCAAGTCCTTCAACATCCACTTCACCAGTATCCCTGCTCCCACTACTAACAATGGCTTTAACTGTAAATTGTTCTCCAATATAAGCCGTTGGAACGTTTTTTTTTATTCTCTCATCACGAATATTTTCAACGCCTTCTAATTCTAGTTTTACAGTTGTTTGAGAATATAAGGTATTAAATAATAAAAGTATTACAAAAAATATTTTTGACTTAAACTTCATAAAATTTGTCCCCAACAATTTTATCCTGAATAACTTATGCATCTATCTACCAGTCGTCATCCTGAACTTGTTTCAGGAACCATATAATTTTTAAAATTCAAAACAAAATTAAAAAACTTATAACTCAACCATCTTATAATTTATTAATTTGACATAAATTAAAGATCCAATCAAACAAGAATAGATCCTAAAACAAGTCCAGGATGACGACTGGCAGACAGTATTGACAATTAAACACACTAAACATAAAAAATACTTCAAAGTATTACCATTACCATGGTTTTTGCCTGCTATCCAAGCGTCTTTCATCCCCTCTACTCTTTTGCAATATCAATTGTTTTTGCAATTTAGACTCATCCGATTGCAGTTTATCCAAAACAACCATTGCACCTTTTTTCTTCATATCTTCTTGTACTTCCGACTCTCCTTCTTCCCCTGCCAAAGCTTGTTGTTGTTCTTGTTGATCATATTCTTGATTTTCTTCATTATCTGACTTAGCTTTGTCTTGTTGTGTTGTTTGATCTTCATCTTTATCTTGACCGGAAGAGTTTTTATCATGTTGATCCATCTCTTCTTTTTCTTCATTAGCTTGTTTATTATCAGGCTTGCTGTCTTCCCCACCATCAGCTTTGTCTTCGCCTTTGTCAGATCGATCTTCACCCTCCTGTTCTTCGCTATGATCGCTATTATCACTTTCTTCGTTCTGCTTGTTCTCAGATGAGTCTTGATTGTTATCTGACTGATCTTGTTTATTTTGATCTTTCTGCTGGTTCTGATCTTTTTGTTGTTGGTCCGGTTCTTGTGTATCCTGCTGATCTTTTTGGTCTTGATTTTGTTGGTCTTGATTTTGTTGGTCCTGTTGCTGGTCTTGCTGTTGTTGATGTTTTTTCTCTTCCAATTGCTTCAACAACTCTTCAGCTTTTTTTAAATTAACCTCAGCTTTTTTATTTTGATCATTAAGTACTAAAACATTATTATATTTTTGCATAGAACCTTTAACTTCGCTTATCGCAAAATCTAGCTTTTCATCTTCTATCTTATTTTTCTCCCAATCAGGACCAAGAAAATCTAAACAGTTTTTATAAAAACTATTTCCCCAATTAAAATATGCCTGCTCTTTCAATGCTTTCTGTTCATTCTTACAATTACTTACAGCCCGTCCAAAATTAGTTTTTGCTGGCTCAAATTTTCCTAATTTATAATAAACATTACCCAAATTGTAGTTTAATAAGGCATCATCAGGATACTCAACCTGTTCTTGCTCCAAAATTTGTTTAGTTTTTTTGTAATCTTTATTTTGATAAGATTTGCTTGCCTTATAATCCGTAAGAAACGAAATTGCACAAAGTTTTGGCGTAATAAAAAATAAAAGTAATGCTATAAATAAAGTTTTCATAAAACCCACTCTAATGCCAACAATACCCAAGAAATACCCAGCAACCAAGGATATTGATCTTGATAATATGACATTTTTTTATCTTCAAACTTTTCTTTTTCATAACCCTGAATAACTGCAATTAAATGGTTTAAATCCGTTTCATCATAACTAGCTCTAAAATAATTTCCACCCAAATCATCACAAACTTTTTGTAGTACCTCTTCATTTAAACGAGTAAGAACAATTTGTCCATCAGAATCTACTTCATGTCCAGACTGATTACCAAAAGAATCTATAATTGGAACAGGAGCACCCTGTTGAGTCCCCACACCTAAAGCAAAAACTTTTACATTTTGTTCAATGGCTTTTGCCTTAACGCGCTGCAGGTTTAAAGAAAAATCTTCACCATCTGTTGCTAAAACTACTAATTTATTTTTGCGTTCCTGACTACTATTAAAAACCTCTATTGACTTTGAAAGCGCAGAATCAATAGAAGTTGTTCCCGATGCAATTGTTTCCACATCAACCTGATCTAAAAACATTAAAAAAGCCGATTGGTCAACCGTTAAGGGACATTGCAAAAAAGCAGAGCCTGAAAATAAAATTAATCCAACACGCTCAAAATCTAACTTTTTTAAAAAATTTCTGATTTTAAGCTTTGTAAATTCCAATCTGTTAGGCTTCAGGTCTTTTGCAAGCATACTACGAGAAATATCAAGAGCAATTAATAAATCTCGACCTTCTTGCGTTACATTAAATTCTTTTTTGCCCCATTGAGGTTGAAGCAACGCAATAAAAATTAAAACAGCTGATATAGAAAGTAGTGCTGTTTTAACTTTCTGTTTTGTAATAGAAAAGTTTTTAAATACTCGCTTTTGATTCTGCGGATGTACAAGAACTTTTGTTACATTTTTTATTCGTTTATAGTTTTTTATAAGTAATAAAATAATCGTTATAAAAATCGGCAAAAGAATAAGCCTATCTATTCCTGCCCAAAAAATTCCCAAAATTTCCATCTACACTCCACGCCAAATAAATAATCGCAAAAACAATTCCAACCCCAAAAGCAATAAAACAACCCAAATAAAACTTAAAAAAGCCTCATAAAATTTATGAAAAATATCAGTTTGATATTCTGTCTTTTCAAGTGCATCAATCTTGTTATAAATCTCTCTTAATTGTTTTGGATTACTTGCCCTAAAAAACATTCCTCCCGTTTCATTTGCAATCTTTTTAAGTAATTGAGTATTAAGACTAATTCCTACTTCATGTACACCCAAGAATGGATGCTGAATATAACCCCCTTTTTCATTTCCAATTCCAATAGTATAAACCTTTATTCCAAACTGCTTTGCCAAATCTATTGCTGATTCAGGACTAACTTTTTCTGGCGTTGGTTCGCCATCAGTTAACAAGATTATAATTTTGCTTTTTGCTTTTGATTTGCGCAACCTATTAACAGCGGTTGCCAAACCAGTTCCCAAGCTTGTTCCATCAGGATTTATATATCCAAGCTCCAACTCGCCTACAACTTGACGTAAAATATTTTTATCTAAAGTTAAAGGACAACGTGAAATAGAATCTCTTGCAAAAATAACCACACCAATGGGATCATCTATTCTTTTTTCTATAAATCGGACCGCTTCATCTTTTGCAACCTGAATGCGCTGCCTCCTGTCTCGCAAATCATCAAAAATTTGCATACTACCAGAAACATCTAGGGTTAAAACAATATCAATACCTTCAACATTAACCTTTGAACTACTATCTACCCACTGAGGACGCGCAATTAAAAAAATAAGAACAAATAAAGATAAACTACGCAAAATAAAAAAAATTTTTTTATGATAAGTCTTTTTTGCCAATTTTTTATTTTTTAAAAAATTAACCAAAGAATAAGAATAAACTGGTGATTTATAAAATTTTAATCTATACAAAAATACCAGTATAAATACTGGTATGAAGATATAAAAAATATAGCTATATGCAAATCTTAAAAAATACATTTTAAATACCAATCTCGTACTCTTTTAACAAAATCTCTTTCACTCTCATCAGGACCACAAAAAACTGGTTCCCCTATAATAATTTTAACGTCACTAGCACGAGAATCAATCACAAATTTTTTTTTGGACATAATTTTGTTCACCCCCTTAATCGCAATAGGGATTACAGGACGATTTAATTTTTTTGCCAAAATAGCAAATCCTGGCAAAAAAACATGAACTTTACCATCATCAAACCTTCGACCTTCCGGAAAAAGAACTACATGGCTATTTCTATTTTTTACTAAATTATAAACCTTTAACAACGCTTCCAAAGCTTTTCTTGGGTTCTCTCTTTTTACTAAAACATGCATTCTTTTAATAATTATACTAAAAATAGGAATCTTGCCATATAAATCCTTACTCATCCAAACACGAGGATAAGAACCAATGATACTTTCTATTAAAAAAATATCTAAAGCCGAAGAATGATTTGCTACAAGAATGGCCGGGTTATTAGGATATTCTGGTAAATTGTTTCCACCCTCAACACGCACAAAAATAAATGAAAAAAAGACTAAAAGTTTGCACCATAAACTTGTAATAAAAAAACAAACTCTATTTTCATATCTAATTCTAGCAGGTAAAAGAGCAAACGGAAGACAAATTAAAATAAAAAAAATACAAATCAAAAACCAGAAAATATAAGTTCTAATAGTCTTGATATAACCAAACATGTAATCACTCTATAAAGCTATCGGTATAACGAACATTCTTTTTTAACGCATAAAAAGCAAATATAAAACAAACAAAAAAGTAGCCTCCCAATAACTTTAAAAGTTTTACAACTAAAATCTTTATAATAAAAATAGGCGTCCAAGAATATTCCTTTAAATTCAATACGGCAGTAGTATCAAAAGCAGCAAGAATTCTTTCTAATACAACTGTACCATTTAAAATAAAAGATAAAATCCCATTAAAAGTACACCAAACAACTAATAAGACTACCCAAAAAGGTACTGTATACAAAAATAGATTTAACGCCTTTTCTAAAGAAACAAAAACATCTTTCAACCGATATTCAGAATCTAACCAATAAAAAATCATTAAAAAATTCAGCACCCTCCAAATAATAATCAAACTCCAATGAATATTAGGAATAATTGTTATTCCAAGAGCCAAAATAAAGTTTAAAATCACCAAACTAATAAAAAATATAATTAAACTTAACTGATAATAACGCAAATAATCATATGCTAAATCTTTCCAGTTATAAGAAGATGCACCTCTTCTAATACACAAAAGATAACCAGTTAAAATAAAACTTCCAAGAATAGTAAATGCAAAATATCCCAAAATTTTTGACAAAGTAAAAGGAGGCTGACAATTAATTATTGACTGCATCAACTTAATAGAACGATCACCCCAAAAAATAAAACCTATAATATCCAAAAATACTAGCCAGCCAAAATATTTAAAAAAATTTAATGTAGCTTTCAAATAATTTTTAAAAAAAGCGCCAAAAAAAGGCTTAAAATATTTTGGAGACAAAATAGCTAAAGACCTACGCCATTCATCAAATAATATAAACATATATCTTTTTTTATCTTTTAGTTATTCGTAAATAGTTTAAAATCTTTATGTTTAATCCGCACATAATATGTAGTCATAATACACAAGAAAAAAAGCCACACCAAAAAAAGAATGGAATAAAAAATCTTATCCCAAATTAAAAATAAAATTCCATCTGTTCCAATAACACTTGTAATACCAGCTTCTAAAAACTTCATTAAATTAACCACAATATAATCTAATGCAATTTTACCTAAACCCAATACAGCACAAACCGGCAAATAATAAAAAACCAACTTCAAACTGTTTAAAAAAGAATAATATAAAGACTCAATTTTGCCCTGAGAATCCATAAAAAATAATGCCATCATCCAAAAAATAGGCAGAACAGGAATACCACCAATAAATAAGGCAATCAAAGAAAAACCTAAAAATTTATTTGTATAAACAACAAAATAGGATAATTCTTTGTTCTCAACCGAAGGCCGCACAATTAAAAATGCAAAAAAAGACAGCAATAAACTTGCAAAAATATAACCAACTGCAACTAAACTATCTACTACAAACAATCTTTTTAATAATGATGGCTCATAAAAAAGGCGGTTTACAACCCAAAAAGAATCACTTTTTAAAAGCAATAACAAAACAAGCAACCACCAGCATTTTTGAACTAAAACAATAACAGAACGCCGTAAAGCATTAAGACTTGCTAGAAAAAAGAGAGCCAAATCTTTTTTGCTAAATATTTCAAGAGATTCCAACCATTTTGTAAATATCATTTTCAAAAACATAAACAGCCACTTTCTATTTGTTTTGCAAACAATTGCCATTTCAACAGGTTAAAAAACCTTTTTCTTTATTTTAAAGTGTAAAATACATTTGCCACTTGTGGCTGAAAAATCTTAAATAATTTTTTACCAAAATGCAAAATATAATCAAGAATATTATTTTTTTTATTCCCATAAAAAAACTAAACTCAGTATTTAACTCACAAAAACACTTATTTTACGCTCTTTTTTATATATTACAAAAAACTATTTGACACATAGAAAATAACTACTTTATGCTAAAGATGTATAATTTTGCAAAAAACATTAATTTAAAAAGTTGCTCATAAAAATTTAGGATCTAATATTAAAAATTTGACAAAGATTGAGCAACTGTTAAAACAAAAGCCTATTGGGGGGCAAGACAATGACAATTAAAAAGAAAAGTGCTATCACTAAAAAAGTTGCTAGCACAAAAAAGAAAAAAGTAATAAAAAAGAAAGCTACTACAAAAAAAAACGTAGCTAAAAAGGCTATAACAAAGAAAAAAACTGTAGCCAAAAAAGCCACCACTAAAAAAACTAAAAGCATTAAAATGAATAAAAACTTAAAACTTCTTATAGTTGAATCCCCTGCAAAAATCAAAACTATTTCTAAGTTTTTAGGAAAAGAATTTAGAATTATGTCCACATTTGGGCATATAAAAGATTTACCTCCAAAAAAACTTGGAGTAACTATTGATGTAAAAAATAAAAATATAACATTAGAATATGTTCCAATAAAAGATAAAGCTGAAACAATTGATAGTATTTGTAATCAAGCTCGCGGAGTTGGCGAAGTTTATTTAGCATCTGACCCTGATCGAGAGGGTGAGATCATTTCTTGGCACATTGGCCAGGAAATTGCAAAAGTGTTTCACGACAAATCTAAAATATTTCGTATTTCATTTAACGAAATTACCCAACCTGCAGTTGTTGCCGCTATTGATGACAAGGGCACAATTAATATGAAACAAGTTCGTGCACAACAAGCACGAAGAGTTTTAGACCGTTGGGTAGGTTATGAAGTTTCTCCTATACTATGGAGAAAAATAGCCAAAGGGCTTTCTGCTGGTAGGGTTCAATCGGTTGCTCTTCTTATTGTATGCAACAGAGAAGAAGAAATTATAAACTTTAAGCCAGAAGAATGGTGGTCTATTCACGGCCTATTCAAATTAAAAGGCGCAGAATTAGACGCTGAACTATTTAAAATAA
>CAZFDQ010000153.1:0-6075 GCA_964518205.1 uncultured Pseudomonadota bacterium
TACATAGAAAAAGATGCAGCTCTTGAGCGTAGATTCCAAAAAGTATTAGTAGATGAACCATCAATTGAAGATACAATTTCAATTTTACGAGGATTAAAGGAGCGTTATGAATTACATCATGGAATCAAAATCAAAGATCAAGCTTTGGTTAAAGCAGCAAATCTTGCAGCAAAAATGATACCAGATCGCTTTTTACCTGATAAAGCAATTGATTTGGTTGATGAAGCGGCGGCAAAAATAAAAATGGCAATAGATTCAAAACCTGAAGAGATGGATAAATTATCTCGAAAAATTTCTCAGCTTGAAATAGAAAAAGTTGCGCTTGAAAAAGAGGAAGATGAGGCTTCCAAAAGGCGATTGCAAGAACTAGAAAAAGAGTTGAGTGATATTAAAGAGAAAAATAGAGAACTTTTGCAAAAATGGGAAGCTGAAAAAAAACCTTTAGCCCATATTCAAAAACTAAAAGAAGATATTGAACAGGCTAAAATAGCTTTTGCTCGTGCTGAACGGGAAGGTGATTATACTAAAGCATCTAAGATTAAATATGGAACATTAGTTGAATTAGAAAAAAAATTAAAAGAAGAACAAGATAAACTCAAAAATTTAAAAGCTCATATGATTAAGGAAGAAGTTGATGAAGATGATATCGCATCAGTTCTTGCTCGTTGGCTTAAAATTCCTGTTGAAAAGTTAAAAGAGGATGAGAGTGAAAAATTGATCAACATGGAAAAAGAACTTCATGCAAGGGTTGTTGATCAAAAAGAAGCTATTACAAAGATCTCTAATACAATTCGTGTTCATAGAGTTGGCATTGCTCCCGAAAATAAACCTATAGGTTCATTTTTGTTTTTAGGTCCAACTGGTGTTGGTAAAACTGAAGTTGCAAAAACATTGGCAGATTATCTTTTTAATGATCAACATAAGATGATTCGAATAGATATGTCTGAATATATGGAAAAACATTCTGTTGCCAAATTAATAGGAGCTCCTCCTGGTTATATTGGATATGAAGAAGGTGGGCAATTAACAGAAAGAGTTAGAAGGGATCCTTATTCAGTTTTATTATTTGATGAAATAGAAAAAGCCCATGCAGATGTATTTAATCTTTTTTTGCAAATTTTAGATGAGGGTCGTTTAACAGATGCTCAAGGTCGTGAAGTTTCTTTTAAAAATTGTATCATAATTATGACTTCTAATATTGGATCAGATATTATTTTAAAAACAGGTGAAATTAATCAAATAGTTAAAGTTGAAATAGAAAAATTATTAAATAAAAACTTCCGTCCAGAATTTTTAAATAGAATTGATGAGATAATTTATTTTAATACTCTAAGCGAAAAAGATATTAAAGAAATTATAGGCATACAGTTAAAGCAATTAATGAAAAGATTAAAAGAAAAAGATATTGAATTAAAATTTTCTGATAAAGCTATCGATAAATTGGTTGAAATTGGTTATATCAAAGAATTTGGAGCAAGGCCTTTAAAACGAGCGATACAGAGTTTTGTTGTTAGTCCGTTGTCTGTTATGATATTAGAAAATGCTGATAAAAAGAGTTTTTTTGTAGATGTAAAGGATAATGAGTTTATTATTAATTAATTATCTTTAGAAAAATTAAAAAAGCAGATTTAGAATTTTTACATCTTTTCTAGATCTGCTTTTTTTTATTTTACAACATTTGATCTGTAAAAATTCCTCGTTTTTCAAAGGCTAGAGCTTTTGCCTTAGCTTTTGTTAAAGCTTCAATCAATACTTGTTTTTTGCTCTTAATTCCATCATCTTGTTCTTGTGCTTCTAGAAAACAAACAACTTTGCTTGCAAGATCACATTCAACTTCTTCATAAAATGCTACTGGAAGACTTGATCCTGCAAGATCCAAGAAATAGCTGAAACGGTGTGTTAATACCCATAACAAGTCGTCAAGATCATCCATATGATCTAAAATGCCATGAACACCAAGAAGTTGTAGGCTATTGGAAATGCTTAAAACAGATTCCCAAATGCTTTCGTAAGCTGTTTGATTCCAAATAATTCTACTTAAAATAGTTTCAAGCAATCTGACAACTGTTTGTCTTAGGCGAGCAACCATTTCTTTTTTCTCAACACTTTGTGTAAGCATGTCGATTTCTTGTTTTGCTGTTTTGCTAATTTCTATAGAAAGATTAGTTAGAAAATCGTTTGGTTGTTTTTGGAATTCTTGAAGGTGATCTGTAAATTTATAAAGCAATATTTTTTCTATGCCTTTGTTTAAAAAGTTTTGACTTGGTGTTTCGTATTCTTCTTCTTCAAAATATTTTTCTAGTAAAAATGGTAGTGGTTCTAGAATTTGAATAGCTACTGTGTCATCTATCAATTCACATTCAAAATACTTATTTTTAATTAGTCGTAGGTATGTATAAAGAGCTTCGATATGAAGATTGCGTTCGTTACTTAATTCTAAAAATTCAATGATGTGTGTGCCATCTTGAGAAAGATAGCTAGCATAGTGTTTACCGTTATACATCTCTTTAATGTAATTAGAAAGAGATTGATTGAATACATCGGTTTTTGATTTTAAAGTTGAAGAATCTTCGTAAATAGATCTTGTTGGTGAATGAAGATTATAAAAGTAATATTTGATGCTTGTTACGCTAAATTGTGATGGTGTTGCTTTTCCAAAATCAAGATATTGTTCAATTTCTGTTGTTGCATTTGAAGTTGTAAAAACAGTTGATAATATTATAACGAGTAAAGGATATAAGTTTTTTGTTTTCATTCAGACCTCCTTTCTGATAGAGTATTTAAATAATTTGATTGAACTTGACCAATATAAAAGTAATAATAGCATTCAAGGTTAGATTTTTTCAAGTAAATATTAAATAAATTATTTTGGAGAGTTTTTATGCCTCTTTACCGGTACGATTCATTTAGCCGTCGAGGGAAACGAATTTCTGGAACAGTTGAAGCAGCTTCAGCACATGCGGCTAAACAGATTTTGCAAGGTCAGGGATTAATGCCTATAAAAATAAAAGAAGTAGGCAAAGACAAGCCCGGCTTTAGTTTTAAGCGTTTATTTGAAAAAAAAGTTAATGTAAAAACTCAGATTATTTTCACAAAACAACTTTCCGTATTATTAAAATCGGGTGTTCCTTTGTTGCAATGTTTTGAATTGATAGTTGAACAGTTTGATGGAAAATTCAAACAAGTTTTAATTAATGTTAAAGATGGTTTAAAGGCTGGTGAATCTTTGGCCTCCCAGTTGGAAAAATATCCAAGAATATTTTCTAATGTTTATGTTCAACTTATAAAAGCTGGTGAGGCTAGTGGAAAATTACATGTGATTCTTGATAGGTTGGTTGACTATTTAGAAAAGTCGGAAGAGACTAGAAAGCGTGTTAAAAAAGCGATGTCATATCCAATTTTTATGTTATCATTTTCTTTTGCTGTGGTTGTGGCTCTTCTTGCTTTTCTTGTTCCAAGAATTACAGATTTATTTCTTAAGATGGGAAGAGAAAAAGAACTTCCTGGTCCTACTATGTTTTTAAAGGGAGTTTCGGATTTTATTTTAGAAAATTACCTTTTACTTTCTTCTACTTTGCTATTAGTTGTTATTGTATTTTTATATTGGAAATCTACTAAGTCCGGTAAATATAAAATTGATGAACTTTTTTTAAGATTTCCATTAACAGCCTATTTTTCCAGAACAAAAGCGGTTGTGCAATTTAGCAAAACATTGGGTATGCTTTTAGAAGCTGGGGTTAACTTGGCTGAAGCTTTGGATATTGTAAGTAATATTGTAGATAATAAAGTGCTTGTTAAAAAGTTGCTTGCCGCACGCGATAAAATCATAAAAGAGGGTAAAATTGCTAAATATTTGAAAGAAACTGGTATTTTTCCTAATATTGCAAGTTATATGATAAGTACTGGTGAAGAGTCTGGACAACTAGCGCAAATGCTTCTAACTGTTGGGCAAGACTATGATTCTGAATTAACAGAATTAACCGATTCTTTAGTTGCAAAAATTGGACCAGTTATGACAATTGTAACAGGCGCTGTTATTGCATTTATTGTTATTTCGATTTTTTTACCGATTATGGAAATGGGAAATATTCCTGCATTTTAAACAAAGGAGTTTTTATGACAAAGAATAGTTCAGCTTTTACAATGATGGAAATCTTGATGGTTCTGTTTATTGTAGGCTTTTTATTTGCATTTTTAGGTCCACGTATTTATAGGATGATGTTTAAATCTGATATTTCAATTACCAAACTTAAAATGGCTAAACTGAAAGATTCATTACTTGAATATAAACAAGATATGGGACATTTTCCAAAAAGAGCAGAAGGTGGCATTGCAGCTTTATTGGTAAGGCCAGCTGTTCAAGGTAATGAAAAGTGGGAAGGTCCTTATGTTGATAGTGAAGATGATTTAATGGATAAATGGGGTGATGAATTTGAATATAATGCACCACCCCAAAGATATAAAAAATTTAGATTCTTCGAAATTATTTCTGCGGGCGGAGAACAAGAAGATGCTCAGGAGATAGCTGAAGGAGTATAGTTTGAGGATTTTGAGTTTAAAAGCTAAACATAATGCTTTTACTCTTTTGGAAATTTTAATTGTTATGGTTGTTATAGGTTTTATGGCAACCATAATTTCTCCATGGTTATTTCAAAAAAAGCCAGAAGCAACTTGGGATGCTGTCTTGGATGAGGTGAATGATTTAGTTTATTTTGCAAGACAGGAGGCTATTTCTAATCAAATAACTTATCGTCTTTTTTTTCGTTCAAACAAAGAGGAACCTGATTTTGTTGTTGTTGAACGAGAAGAAGATAATCCCGAAAAACCAGGTTCAAAAATTTATAAACAAGTATTTTCTGAGTATGTTAATACAAGATATACTTTTCCTCCGAATATAAAAATGCAGGCGTTTTATGTTCGTAGGGAGGAAAGTTTTTCTGAAAATAAAGACAACGCTTATTGTTATGTTATTTCGAATGGACTTGTAGAAGATGCCATTATTCGTATTACCAGAGTAGTTGATGGGGCTGAACAAAGAGCTAGCTTTAAGATGGCTCCATTTTTTGGAAAGTTTGATTATAATCAAGGTTTTTTAAGATCTGAAAAAAAATAATTGAGTTGTATGAAAAATAAAAATGGTTTTACTCTAATGGAAGTTCTACTAGCTCTTTTTATTTTAATGGGTGCAGTTTCTATTTTTTCTAGTTTGCACTTCAAGTCTCTTGCTAGGATGTGGAGAGATCGTGAACGCTTGGATAGAATTTTTTTGGCTCAAAAAGATTTATATGATATTTTTTTTAAGCTTCCCAAAAAGGAAAAGCCTGTTATTAACAATATAGAAGAGCCAGATGTAAAGATAACAACTCAAGCGTTTGATATTCATAGAAAATCGGAATTAAAAGATTTTATGGATTTTATAAAGATTATTAAGGTTGATACAGATTGGATAAGTGGGCCGGATGTTCGAAGTATGAAGATGATTAGTTTTGTACTGCGATCTGAGGAGAAGGAATGATTACTATTTGCTCGTATCCTTCGACTATGCTCAGGACGAATGGATGTGCTGCCGTTCGCCCTGAGCGTAGTGAAGCGAAAGCGAAACGAAGTCGAATGGGTGCGAACGGTAATTCGAATGCCTTCACCTTACTCGAAGTTTTAATATCTATGTTTATATCCAGTTTTATCATTCTGGGTATGATTCAATTTTATAGAAATGTTTCTAGTTATATTGGTAAAACAAGAGATTATATGACTCTTAATAGAAAGATTTGTTTATTATTTGATCAAATGGAAAAAGATCTTTCTACTGCTTTTGTTCCCTTTTTGCATGAAGAGGAGGGTGGAAAAGAGGGAGAAGAAAAGAAGAAAGAAGAGAAAAAAAAAGAGGGGGAAGAGGAAAATAAGTATTACTTTGTTACCGAAATTTATGAAGATGAGTACAGAAGAATTGAAGGTAAAAAGTGGCAGCTGTGTAAAAATATTAACTTTATTTCAACAAATCCTTTGCAAATTTATGGAGAAAAAAGACCACGGCTTGCTCGTGTGATTTATGAATTGATTAAGGATAAAGAACGT
>CAZFDQ010000154.1:0-3627 GCA_964518205.1 uncultured Pseudomonadota bacterium
GGCAAAACAATTTTACAAGAATTTATATCAAATCATTATCCAATAAATTTGCAAAGCCTTCCACGCGGAACATTTATAAAAGATTTATTATTTTATTCAATAATCTCTGATATCTATCGAGTCTTTAGAATAAAATATCTATTTGAAGATTCATCTTTAGCAATCGCAATAATAAAATCATTACTTGAAGGAAATTTTAGTGCATTAACAAAATATCATCAACAACAACAATTCACCAAAAGTGGAACAGGCCTTGATATGTTAATATCTCTAATTAAAGGCCAAAAACCAAAACCTATTCCTATATTTAATTTTATAGATATTTTCATGTGGACATCAAGACCTCTTACAACAAGTTTATCTCATGGCACACACTGGCTTAATTATCTATGCAACTATTTTATTAACGAATCATACCGTCCAACACAAACAAATTTAGAAAACGAAAATAATAATAAACAAAATTTAGACCAAGACTTCAAGCCATGGTGGGTTAGATTGGTTAGTTGTTATCCTACATTATTCATAAAAGAATTATTCATTTTAGCTACTTCTATTAAATGGCTAGATTGCAATGTTTATCAAAAAGCATTATGTGATCACATAACAGAAAACTTTGATGAATTTCAGTTGCTAATAAAAAAATATCATCATTTAAAAACAGAGATTAAAGGGAACAAAAGAGATAATGCCGATTTTATAGAAACGGAACAAGCTTTAAAAAACTTTTTAAAACAAGCAAGCGCCGTTCCTTTTAAGGAATGGGTTTCAAAGAAAAACGAAGCTTTTGCAAAAAAAGAATTTCTCGTGAATTTGGTTGCAAATATTCCTATGTATCTTACAGCAGGAGTCTTGGCTCACAAAAAATGTATGGAAAATGATTGGTATCCACAAATTGGAAACGGAATTAAAAATTTCTGGAATTGGTTACAGAAAGGAATCAGCTGATGATTAAAAACAACAAAATAAAATTTTTTATACTAACTTTATTACTATTTCAAAGTCCATTTATAGTAAAAGCTGCTGATGATGATAGTGATAGTAATAATGATAACATAGAACGGTTTTTAGAAGCCGCAGGAAAAGTTGTAAATAATGTTGCCCAAGATTTTCAATACACATATAAATCTATAGCAGAACAAATAAGAGAAGCTTACAAAAGAGGAGACACTGATGAGGTAGAACGTCTCAAAAAAAAACAAGAATATTATGATGGTCTTGAACAACAAGTTGACGGAATGCTTCTAGGCGTTATGAATCAAGGAGCTCAAGCCTTTATACGAACCCAAGAAGCAAATCAAACCCGTGAAATTGAAAGAGAAAAAGCCATCGTAACAGCTGCTGCTTCTGCAAGAGAGCATGGTAAAGAAAAACGTAAAAAAGCAAAAGATATGGCTGAATTTTGGAGTAATCCAAAAAGATTAGTAACCATCGGTGGAATTGGATGTGGTGTTTTTGCAGGCCTTGTTGGTTTGTATTATACGTTTAAACTAGGATTTAATTATTTCGATTCTTTAATTGGAAAACCAACTCTTATCAGAGAATCAACAAGACATGGATGGAGACATTCTTTAAAAACATTTTGGGACAACACTGTTATGGGTAAAGAAGCAGAAGAAGTAAACTTAAGTGACGTTGTTCTTCCTCCTGCAATGTCTGAAAAAATGAATTATTTAGCCGATGATGCAAAAAATACTATGGAAAATGGGTTACCATTTAGACATGTTTTATTCTACGGACTTCCAGGAACTGGTAAAACTATGTTTGCAAAAAAATTGGCTAAATATTCTGGAATGGATTATGCAATCATGTCTGGTGCTGATTTTTCTCAGTTTAAAGATGGTGAAGGAATTACAGAATTGCACAAACTCTTTGACTGGGCAGAAAATAGTGACAAAGGCTTGTTAATATTTATAGACGAAGCTGATGCATTCTTACGTGACCGTCGTGTTTTAAACAATGAAGAAAGAAATATGGTCAACGCATTCTTATCAAGAACAGGTGCTGGATCAGAAAAGTTTATGCTTGTATTTGCTACAAACTATGAAGACGAACTCGACCCTGCAGTATTAAGTCGTGTACATAAAAAAATCAACTTCCCATTACCAGAGTTACTAGAAAGAAGAAAAATATTCGATCTTTATTTTGGTAAATACATCATCAACGATACGCGAGAAATTATCCGTGATAATGTAAAATATGAACTTTCAATTGCTGTTGCAAAAGATATCACAGAACAAGATATCGCTTATGCAGTTCAAAAAATTGAAGGATTCTCTGGCCGTGATATTGAACAACTTGTATCCGAATTAAGAGTGAGTACATATAACAAAGGTAACGGCATTTTAACTAAAGCTTTACTAGAAGAAGTTGTTACTGAAAAAGTTACTGAACACAAACATGATAGAGCTGTTATGGAACAACAAAGGCAGCGTGCACAAGCTAAGCTTGGGCATACTCAAGTTAGTGAAACAACAGCATCTGTTGGTGCATAAGATTTAAATAATAAGGTAAGCCGTTCGTATGGTTCGATACGTTTTGCAAAACATATCGAACTATACGAACGATTCAATCGATCCCTACTTCTTGCTTAAAAACTTTTCACAATCTAAAGCAGCCATACAACCCTGCCCTGAAGCGGTTATCGCTTGCTTATATTTAAAATCTGCTGCATCACCGGCAACAAAAATGCCATCTTTGCTTGTTTTTGTATAATCATGTTTTACAATATAGCTCCATTTATCCAACTCTAATTGATCTTTAAAAATCTTAGTGTTTGGTTCCATTCCAATAGCAACAAAAACACCATCAACTTCAACCTCTTGTTCTTTTCCATCTTGATCTTCAAAAACAATAGAAGTTACATTTTGCCCATCGCCTTTAATTTCTTTTGCTGTAGCATTATAAATAATTTCAATTTTGTCACTTGCCAAAACCTTATCCTTCAAAGGATCAGTCGCTGTTAATTCTTCTAAATTTTGCAATATCGTAACACTGCTTGCAATATTGGATAAATAATGAGCTTCTTCAACAGCTGTGTTTCCACCACCAACAACAACAATTTTTTTATTTTTAAAAAAAGGACCGTCACATGTTGCACAAACAGAAACGCCTTTACTCCAATATTCTTGTTCTCCAGGAATTCTAAGCTTTCTATAGCTTGCACCGGTAGCAATAATAACAGATTCAGCTTGCAATTCTTTTCCACTTTGAGTAAAAATTTTATAAGGAGCAGAAGAAAAATCTACACGTTCAACATTGTCAGATAAAAATTCACAACCACAAGCTTTTGCATGCTCTTTAATGTTATTCATTAATTCAAAACCATTGGTCTTTTTTATCCCTGGCCAATTTTGCACATCACTTGAAGTTACCAACTGCCCCCCAGGTTGATTACCTTCAATTAATAATGGATTTAATTTTGAACGTGATGTATAAATTCCTGCAGTAAGCCCAGCCGGACCAGAGCCAATTATTATAACGTTATGAATCATTTTTGTTTCCTTATAAATTTATGCCCACAACTGACAGTGTGGGCTACCATATAGTCAACCACTTACGTGGGTTAATTTTTTAAGTTTATATTTATAACTTATCTTTACAATACTTTTTTTAACTATTTTTAAA
>CAZFDQ010000155.1:0-6291 GCA_964518205.1 uncultured Pseudomonadota bacterium
TCTCTATCGATGGAACGCCTGCAAACATCTTTAGAGCAAACAGAGATTGATGAAATAAATTTGATTGATGATGCTCTTGGGCGCCTAGAAAAAGGCGAGTATGGGTTTTGCGTTGATTGTGGTCAAGTAATTGCAGATAAAAGATTGGAAACATTTCCTTTTGCTGCTCGTTGTATTGTTTGCCAGGAGGCTTTAGAAGAGAAGTGACATGTTGCCGTTCGGTTAAACCCTTTGATGTGTCCTTTGGGATTACTCAGGGCGAACGGCCAAAGAGTGCCGGGGTAGCTCAGTGGTAGAGCAATTGATTCGTAATCAATAGGTCGTCGGTTCAAATCCGATCCTCGGCTTTTTTCTTTAAAAAACCGGGCATTTTTGACAAAACCAAGTTCCTTTTGTAAAATTTACAATAAGTTTTGAAAATTGTGTTGTTATATTAATTTTTTGATATGTGAGACTTATGAAAAAAGCTACTAGTTCTAATATTCATGGTGTTGGTCGTCGTAAATCCGCTGTTGCTCGTGTTTGGCTTAAGCCGGGTAAAGGTTCTATTTTAATTAATGGTAAGGACCATAGAGAATACCTTGACACTGCTGTTGCTCGAAGCATGGCTGCTGTTCCATTCAAAGTAGTTGGAAAAGTAAAAGATTTTGATGCAAATATTAATGTTTGTGGTGGTGGAAAAGTTAGCCAAGCAGGCGCTATTAAATTAGGTATTAGTAGAGCTCTTGTTTCTTTCGATGAAAGCTTTAAGTCTGCGCTTAGAAAACACGATCTTTTGACTGTTGATGCAAGAGTTAAAGAACGTAAGAAATATGGTCAAAGAGGCGCAAGACGTAAGTTCCAATTCGTCAAACGTTAAGATCTAACATTTTTATGTTTTTATCCCGTTACAAGGTTTTTTTGCTAAAAGCCAATGCATTGTTATGGCTGGAGCGTAGTAGTTAGGGGTTTAAATGTGTGGGATTGTAGGTTATGTGGGGAATGGGCGATGCAAAAAATTTATATTAGAGGGGCTCTCTAGATTAGAATATCGTGGGTATGATTCTGCTGGTTTTGTTTGTATAGATGAAAAACACAGCCATTTTAGTTTTGCTAAAGAAGTTGGAAATGTTTCTAAGTTAAGAGAGCGCTTAGAAGGGTCTAAATCTGATGGATCTGTTGGAATGGGTCATACAAGATGGGCTACTCATGGTATTGCGGATCAAGCAAATGCTCATCCGCATTTTAACTGTCGAAAAACTGTTGCCGTTGTTCATAATGGGATTGTTGAAACATATCAAGAGATTAGAGAGAAACTTATAAACAGTGGGCACGATTTTTATTCCACCACAGATACTGAGGTTGTTGCTCATTTGTTTGGTCTATTGGTTTCTAACTATAATTCACTCAAAGATGCTTTAATTGATTTAGTAGATCGATTTACTGGAGCTTTTAGTTTTGTTTTTATGCTAGAAGAGCATCCAGATAAGCTAATTCTTGTACGTCGAAGGTCTCCATTATCTGTTGGTGTTGGAAAAGAAGAAATGTTTGTAGCTTCTGATCCGCTAGCTTTTTCAGATAAGACAAATAAAGTGTTATTTATGCCAGATGAAAGTTTTGCCATTTTAACCAAAGATGATATAGAGTTATATGATTTTGATGGTAAAGCTTTGATGGTTAATACGCAAAGCCTTGATGTTGAATTTAGTAAAGTTGAAAAAAAAGGCTTTGATCATTACATGCTGAAAGAGATTTATGAACAAAAAAGGGCTATTGACCGTACGATAAGTTTTTGCAAATTGATTGGAAGTAATTTGGAGATTTCTGATTTAGATTCGGCTCACAAGTATCAGATAAATGAAGAATATCATGATAGGATTTGGCAACAACTTGGATTAAGTTTAGATCAGGTTGAAAATTTAAAAAGTGTAAATCTGGTTGCTGCAGGGACTTCATGGCATGCTTCTAGAATTGCTCAATTTTTCTTTGAGTATGTTTGTAAAATTCCAACAAGAGTACATCTAGCTTCTGAGTTTAGATATATGCAGTTTTTTGCAGAAGAAGATAGTATATTTATTTTTATATCTCAATCTGGAGAGACTGCAGATACCTTAGAAGCTTTAAGGCTTGTAAATTCTTTTAAAATTCCAACAATTGTTATTACAAATGTTGCTTCAAGTACGATGGTGCGTGAGGCTGGTGGTTTTTTGCCAATGCAAGCAGGCCCTGAAATTGCAGTTGCTTCTACAAAGGCTTTTTCAACTCAAATTGCAATTCTTTATTGGTTTGCAAATAGAATTGCGATGCAAAAGGGATTTATTTTTGCAGAAGAGATGAAGCAAGCAGAAGAAGATCTTTTTGTTGCTGCAGAGGTTTTAGAAGCAACAATAGAAAGTTATAAATGGGATATAACACAAAGTTTGGCTGAAAAGTATGCAAAATATGATAAATTTATTTTTCTCGGTAGGCATGTAAGTTATCCATTTGCTTTAGAAGCAGCATTAAAACTTAAAGAAATTTCTTATATTTTTGCACAATGTTATTCTGCTGGGGAATTAAAACATGGTCCTATTGCTTTAATAGATGAGCATACTCCCGCTGTAATATTTTCTTGCATTGATAATCTGCTTTATCAAAAGTTGATCGGTAATGCACAAGAAATAAAAGCAAGAAAAGGTCATTTGATAACATTTGCATTTGAAAATCAAAAAGAGTTAATTGCTATTTCGGATTATGCATTTGTGCTTCCAAGGGTAAAACCGTTGTTAGCTCCATTGGCAATGACCGGTTTGATGCAATTTTTTACTTATGAAATTACAAAATTTCTTGGCCGTCCAATTGATAAACCTAGGAATTTGGCAAAATCCGTTACTGTTGAATAAATTTTTTATAAAATATTACTCAGGGAATAAGTTAAGAAGTTCATAAACATTTTGAAAAGCTAAGACTTTACATGAAGTTTTGGCTTTTTGGCTTTTTGAAAGCAATATTTTTTCTATTCCAAATTTTTCGGTTTCTTTAATTCTAACATTAATTTGATTTGTTGGTTTTATTTGTCCTGTCAAACTAATTTCTGCCATAGAAATTGATTTTTGGGGAAGAGGTTTTTGAAAATAACTTGAAAGAAGAGCAAGGGCAATTCCAAGATCTGCAGAACTTTCTTTTATTTTAAAACCGCCGCTGACTTTAAAGAATATATCTTGAGCGCTAAATCTTATGTGTAAGTATTTTTCTAAAATTGCAGCAATTAAAACAATACGTTTTGAATCTAGTCCCGTTACAACTCGTTGTGGAATTCCAAACTTTGAAGTAATACACAATGCTTGAAGTTCAAGCAAAAGTGGCCGGGAACCTTCAACACTGCTGATAAGTGTTGCTCCAGGAGTATTGTTTGTTTCACTTAAAAGATATTGATTTATATCGTAAACTTCTTGTAATCCATTTTCTTTCATTTCAAAAAAACCGGCTTCGTGGATGGTGCCAAATCTGTTTTTTACGCTGCGTAAAATTCGCGTATGCCAACGATCTTCGCCTTGTAGATAAAATACTCCATCAACCATATGTTCGAGGATTTTAGGGCCGGCTATCGTTCCATCTTTAGTGATGTGTCCTGTAATGCAGACAGAGATATTGTTTGATTTTGCAAGCTTCATTAAATGAAATCCAGCTTCGCGTAGTTGTCCTACTGTTCCAGGAATGACTGTTGAGTTTTCAGATAGGTGGCAATTTTGAATAGAATCTAAGATTAATAAGTCGGGTTTTTCTTGTGTTCCTGTTGCTATAATATTTTCTAAACAAGATTGGTCTGAAAATAACAGATTTTCATTATTTGCGATGTTTAAACGTAGAGCTCTGTTTTTTACTTGTTGCAAGGATTCTTCTGATGAAAAATAAATTACCTTATGGTTTTGAGAAATTATATTTGCAATTTGCAGGAGCAATGTTGATTTTCCAATGCCGGGATCACCAGTTAAAATTATAAAAGAGCCGGGCAGAATTCCTCCTCCCATAACTCTATCCCATTCTTTTATGTTGCTAAAAATTCTTTGTTGTGTTTCATTTTCTATTTGGTTCAAGTTTGCAAGAGGCACAACATTTGTTTTTTTTGTAACATGTTTTGATTCAAAGTTTGGCGTTATTGTTTGTTCAACAAAACTGTTCCATTCATTGCACTCAGGGCAACAGCCAATCCATTTAAAACTTTGGTGGTTGCAATTTGTGCATTTATATGTTGTTTTTTGTTTTGTCATAGGGATTGTTTTTTGTTAGTTGTGAACTTTCGGTTAACAATGTATTAAAATAAAAAGCTTTGATTTGTTTGGTCGTCATCCCGCGCTTGACCCAGGATCCATAAATTTAGTTCTTCCATTTTTATAAATTGAGAAAATTTGTTTTTTGCAAATATCTGGACCCCGGATTAAATCCGGGGTGACCACACTAATTGTCAACAATCATAGCTGACGACTTTGTTATCATAGCAAACAGTTTGATAAATCAAAAATATTAACTTATGATTATACTCCAACTTCCTTAATTTCATCTTTCCCCATTTTCGCTGGTAACCCAATAGGTTTATCAATCTGAAAACAGCTTCTGCATCTAGCTTCATAACATTCATTTGCGCCAACTAATATTATTGGATCATCGTATTTTGCAGGTCTACCATTAATAATACGTTGAGAGTGGTGTGCATTTTTCCCACATTTAACACAAATGGCTTTGAGTTTTGTAACTTCATCAGCAAAAGCTAAAAGTGTTGGCATAATGGTCATCGGCTCACCTCTAAAATCTAAGTCTAAGCCTGCAACAATAACTCTTTTGCCGTTTTCAATAAGTTGGTTAATTATTGGAATGATTTCTGATGGAAAAAATTGAATTTCATCAATTCCTACAACACTTATGTTTCTATTGGCGAGTTCTAAGATTTTATAAATATTTTCGATTTTGTTATCTATACTAAAAGCCATTCTTTCTTGGCCATCATGAGAAGTGATACTTGTATTACTTTTACGTATATCAATTTGATGCTTTATGGTTAAAACGTTTTGTTTTGCATATTCTGATCTTCGTAATCTGCGCATTAATTCTTCTGTTTTCCCAGAAAACATTGAGCCGCAAACAACTTCTAATTTGCCTTTTCGGTTTTGATTATGCATGATTATTTTTCCTATTATTTTTCTGAAAGTTTTTTAGCAAATTCTTCTGCTTTTTTTAAATCTTCTGGTGTATCAATTCCAACAACTTCTTCTGTTGTTTCATTAACTTTTATTGAAAGTTTATGATGTAAAAATCTTAATTGTTCAAGCTTTTCTGCATCTTCTAGATAACTATGTCCAAGTTGAGCAATTTTTTGTAATGCTTTTGTTGTATAAGCAAAAATACCGATGTGTTTATAATAAATTTGTTTAGGGATATAGGGATTGCTTCCTTCTACCTTGTCCCTGTAACAGGGAATAGGAGCTCTAGAGAAGTAAAGGGCAAAGTTATCAACATCGCAAACAACTTTTGCAACATTTGGTGATACAATATCTTCTTTGTGGGCTATCAGTTTTTTTAAAGTCCAAACATCCGCTTTATCGGAGTAACACGTTTGTAACAATGTTTTAATTATTGTAGGTGTTATAAATGGTTCATCTGCTTGCCAATTTACCCAAATATCAGCTTCTACCTTACTAGAATGCATAATTTCAATAATTCGATCTGTTCCTGTTTTGCATTTTTGTGATGTCATTAAATATTTTCCGCCAAAGCTTTTAATAAGGCCCTCTGCCTCTTGTGAATCAATTGCGAAAATAATTTCATCAAAAAATTTTGTTTTATTAGCTGCGTCCCAAATCCATTGCAATAATGGTTTGTTATGTAGACTGCTTAAAATTTTTTTAGGGAAACGTGTGGATGTGAGTCTTGCAGGGATAATACATACTATCTTTTTTTTCTCAGGCACGGTAAACTCCTTGTTCTTATGTATAATTTATAAACGAGGTGAAATATAAGTTTATGTCAACTGGATATATTTTAGTAAAACAATCGTTAAATTTGAATGGAACAATTAATTTATTTGGTGCAAAAAATGCAGTATTGCCAATAATGGCATCTTTAATTTTAACAAAAGGTGGATCTGTTTTGCATAATGTTCCAAATTCTGCAGATGTTAATCAGATGATTAACTTACTAAAAGATTTAGGTGCACAAGTTGTTTTTGATATAGAACAAAAAAGATTAGAAGTTGAAACATCAAAAATAAATAAATTTGAAGTTAAACCAGAAATTATGAATAAAATGCGAGCCTCTATTTTGGTTATGGGGCCACTT
>CAZFDQ010000156.1:0-3069 GCA_964518205.1 uncultured Pseudomonadota bacterium
ATCGAGGTTTTCTTTTTCGCCACGAATCTAAAAGGATAAAAAGGAAACCCAATACACAGAAAAATGTCAAGAAATACTCTGTTTTGACCAGTAATTCTAGGATTTCGAAGTCTATAACGCAAAAAAAGCCCACCACATTGTGATGAGCTGTAAACTTGAACTAAATATACGCTCTCAGAGCGATTTATACTTATCTAAATGAATCTTGGTTCATCTGAAATATGCTGAGTCGAATATACGACGTCTCATTATGTAATCTAAAACCATGAAAAGTCCAGGCCTGAAGTATACTATGCTTCACTGGCAGATCGTTGCTTTTCATCTAATGAAACGAGTTTCTTCTATTATATATGTATTTCTTTGTGCAGCTCTCATCCTGAACGAGAATCTGCCCCAAGACACGAAATTTTGAAGGGTCACTAAAAAAACGACGCTTCAGTTTGCCCTGTAACGGATTTTAATTGATTTTATGACCCGTAGTTCCACCCATGGGCTAATTCCCTGAAATTGCCCACAAAAGCGATTTAGCCATTTTTGCTTTAAAAAGCAGCAATCTAGCCAATACTCCATCTAATTTCGGAACTTTACCGAGGCTAGAAAATATTTTTTTAAGAAAATTCTGAATTTGACAAGTGGACTTTTCTTTGTTATACTGCGATCAAAGATCGCATCTTAAGATGTATTATATGAAGGAAATAAGCAAAAGCTATACATAAACTTCTCGTTTTGTTTTTTTATTTTCAGGGTATACTTTTAATATAACGAAGCATACTATATAGTGTGGTCCTTTACCAAAGGTTTAGGATTAGCAAAGGTTTCAGCTACTGAACCAGAAATCAGTGGTAGAATTAAATTTGTTCGTATTTGACAAAATACATTGGCAAGTGTATAATGTAATTACAAAGATATCAAATATTTGTCGCTCCCTGATATGCGACTAACAAAAGGTCAGGCTCAAATAAATGTCGCTACTCGATATGCGACTAACAAAAGGTCGAGTTCAAATGTTGTTGAGGCTCTATCCATTAAACGGGTAGAGCTTTATCTTTGTAAGGAGGTTACTGCCAATGAATAAAGGTAATTTTTATTTTTTAAACGATCAATACTTCATAGATTTTCCAGATAGCTTTTTAATGAAGAACAAAGAGACTTTGAACGGTGTAGTTCACGATCGTCCATGTTTCTTCGCTTTCGAAGACCCTAATACTTCATTGTATTGGTTAATACCCTTTTCTTCTAAGGTATCCAAATTCAAAGGTATTTATTCTAAAAAAATCGCTAAACATAAGAAATGTGATACAATTGTTTTTGGAGAAGTTTTGGGTCATGAAAAGGCTTTTTTAATCCAAAACATGTGTCCAATTACCAAGCAATATATAAATAATGAATATATTGATCCGGCTGGAAATGTTCCTGTTCGTGTAGATGGAGTGTTAGAGAAAGATCTTATAACAAAAGCAAAAAAAGTCTTAGCGCTACAACGTAAAGGCATAAAATTAATTTTCCCGGATGTTAAGAAAATTGAAGAAGAACTTTTGCAAAATATTAGTAAATAAAAACAACCCACCAAGTCGCTTGATCATCATAATCAGGCAACTCAGTGGGTTTTTAATTTCGTCATGATTTTCTTCATTTTTGAAGAATAACGTTCCATTTGTAAAAAGACATCACTACTTCTTTACTGAATAATATTTCTGCAAAATATGAATAGGCTGGTCAGGAATTGTTCTTTTTATTTTACCCTGATCTATTAGAGGATTAAGGATAAACTTTCTAAAAGCATTCTTGGAAGCGTATTTGCCTAAGAATTCAATCATCTCGGACATTTTTTTAGGTTCTTCACAATACTCAAGCAACCTCTTCACCTCAGGCCCTTTTAAAAACTCTTTCTTTTCTAATTGGTATTTTGCTTTTTTTCTTCTTTTCTCCTGTTCTTGAAAGGCTTTATAGTTTATTGGTGACTTCCACTCAAAACCGGAGTGGAACCGATAGATAATCTGACCATCTTCTAGAATGGTCCCTTTTTCTATAAAGTTTTCAAAAATTTCTTTTTTAAAATCAGGTGAGCTTTTGTAATATCCTAAATCATCATTCCCTTTATTTTTATAGGCTTCAAGATTCTTTCTAAGTTTTTCAATTTCTTTTGCTACTTCTTCCAGTTGTTCTTCACGAGCCGTATAACCTAGTAGTTTCTCTCTTATATCCATAATCTCATCCGTCAAATAATCAATAAGCTTTGCATCTTTACCTGCTTTCCCCAGCTCATCCTCTACAGCTTTGTATAACTGTTGATTTAACGCTTCTTTCTCCTGCTCTAGCTGTTCTCTTTGTATTTCTTCTTCTGGTGTAATCTTTAAAGCCTCCATAAATAAATCCAAGTACTCATCAAATGCAGGATTAAATTTTATATCCATTAGGACTTGAGAGAAGTTTTCTTCTACATAGTTTTGATTCAAATGAATAGAACCACAATGGCCTTTTAACCCCTTATTACACCGCCACCATCTCTTTTCATAACTCTTCATTTGTCTGTTAATTCCTCTTACATAGCCGACGACGGTTCCACATTCACCACAATATAGTTTCTTAGTAAAGGCATCATTCTTTTCCTTGTCCACTGGATATTTTTGAAAATTTTCTTTTCTGCTTTTTTCATTTTCTTCTAACATAGTTTGAACTCTTTTCCACTGCTCCCCATTAATAATTCCTTTATGATGACCTTCAACGAAATACATGGGCAGTTCTCCTGTGTTCTTCACCCGATCGCTGGTTAAACTAAAGCCTGAATGAAATCTTTGATATATATAGTTTCCCCTGTAAATCTCAGAGCTTAATATCCTCCTAATGGTGCTCACCTGCCACATCTTTTGTCCACCTGGTGTGGGAATAGACTTTTCTGTAAACGTATTAGCTATCTCTCTCATGTTTTTTCCTTTTTCATAGTCATCATAGATCAGCTTCACTACTTTTGCTTCTTCATCGTTTATTACCCATTCTTTATTTTTATCGTACTCATAACCGTAGCCTTGAACCGCAGGTCTTACAATACCTCTTTGGGCCAAACTTCTT
>CAZFDQ010000157.1:0-1628 GCA_964518205.1 uncultured Pseudomonadota bacterium
TTTGTGATAAACTATAGAATAAAGCAAATGACTATGGTCCGGGGGAGGGAATTTTTTCCAATCGGCTAATTATCATTAATCTTACAGGAATAGACTGTAAGTCTTTTTCTCTTTAACATTGAAAGCAGCTTATACCGAAACAGTGGTTCAAGTTCTTCTGCATTTGTGTCACTATGAGATGCATAGAATATTCCACCCCTGCCAAAACAGCCATCACAGGCAAGGATGTGAAGATGAGGATTAAAGGAAAGAAAGTCACCAAATGTCTGAATGGAGGCTGCTGCAGCAGACATTGTATTAACTTGATTTACTGAATTTATATAAAATATACTCAGTACTTCCCAGGCAATCCTTGCCAGCTCTTTTATTCTTGCAAAGCATGCTGGAGCCGATGTGGTTATGGTCGATGTCGGTGTTGCTGCAGACCTTGTAACCGAGATGGTGGAAGTAAAGCATTACTACGCCAGGAGTATCGAGGCAAGAAAAGGCATAGAGAAATGATGGAAAGCAAATTTTTTTGCTTATTAAATTTTTTATTTACATTCTTCAAAAAGAATTCTAAATATAATAAAAGTAAGGCAGTAGGTTAACGGGAGACCGCTGAATTTTCACTTTAGTAGTGTGGGTTTGACTTCCTTTAGATCTACAGATTCCAATTGTAAAAAAAATGAAGTAGATATATTTAAACTCTAGTTATTTTAATATTTTCCCTGGTAAATTCTTCATAGATATTATCACTTAGTCCTTTATCAGTGATTATTTCATCAATTTTATCTAAAAGGCCCATTTTTATGAAAGCACTTTTATTAAACTTTGAGTGGTCCATTGGTGCAATTACTTTCTCTGATGAACTAACAATAGAAGGGTTATAAAATCCTTACTTCAAAGTTATTTAATTTGCTCTCCTCCGTTAGTAAATCTAAAGCTCTTTTTTGAGAAGCCGAAAGCACCCTACTATTAAAATGATTCTTAACTGTCAATTTTAAAACGGCTTTCGGATTATAAATTTTGTTATCTATTTTTACTTCCTCTAAATTCGTAAATAAAAACATTTTGATAAGCCCATCCTTAATATCACCTAGAGAAGGTAGCGTCCCTTTGCTGTGTTTCCCTTCAATTAGAAAAATATCATTGCCCTTTACTTCCATTTCATCAGCAGTAAAATAATAAAAACCGCCAAGATAATTTTGGATTGTAATAATACATTTAGACCCTGAAAGAAATTCTTTTGGTTGTACGGTCAGGCTTTCCCTCTTTTGTGCTTTTTCTGCAAGTTCTCGTGACAAAGTCATAAATGCGTCTTTGCCTTTCATTAATTGTTCAATTCTTTTCTCCGCACTAGATTTTGAGTGCATTTCAACCTGTAGTTTTGAAGAAATTTTTTCATAGCTATCAATTGCTACTTGCGCAATTTTCCCCGCATCGCTCACCTGAGATAAATTCCAATGTAAAGCATCTGATTGATATTCAAGGCACTCTCTGATTTTTATTCTATTATGAGTAACATCAAACCTTTGATTAGTAACCTTATGTCGGTAACGCTTGCTTTTTTCTGCATCAGCATAATAACCAATAATTACATAAACCCCTAACAAGCTCATCAGAGATACTGTATCCCATTGTAAAAA
>CAZFDQ010000158.1:0-18523 GCA_964518205.1 uncultured Pseudomonadota bacterium
GTTTGAATTTGTGAAAAATTGTAAATTTGTAGATGTTTTTTTACTTGATCTATTACAAAATTTTGTAAAGTTAAATCCAATAAATCTTGTGTGCCGCGAACTTTTGTAATCATAATCAAATTCCTATCATATATTAATTTAAATAATTATCTGTATAATACTAAATTAACAGATTCGTGTCATCTGAACCCGTATTCAATAGGGAGTTTTTACTATGGCAAAAACAATATTAATTCCTGGTGGTGCTGGTTATATTGGTTCTCATACTGGGTATTTAATGTCTCAGCTTGGTTACAAGGTTATTATTGTAGATGAGTTATTGCATGGTCAATCTTTTGGTCATAAATGGGCAACTTTAATTCAAGCTGATTTTGCAGATGAAGCAGTTTTACACCAAATCTTTTCTGAAAATAAAATTGAGGCGGTGATGCATTTTGCCGCTTTGATTGAAATTGGAATTTCTGTTGTTCATCCAAAAAAATTTTATGAAAATAATGTTATAAAAACATTAAAATTGTTAGAGATGATGCAACAGTATGATGTAAAGAAAATTGTTTTTTCATCAAGTTGTGCGGTTTATGGAAGGCCTGTGAAAATTCCGATGGATGAAAATCATCCTTTTGCGCCAATCAATCCTTATGGTAAAAACAAATTATCTGTAGAGTTTGCATTACAAGATTATGCAGCTGCTTATGGGCTGCGTTATGTTTCTTTACGTTATTTTAATGCTGCAGGTGCAATGTCAGAAGTTGGACTTGGCGAGCAACACAATCCTGAAACACATATTATTCCTTTAATGCTTCGTGCAATAAAGAACAAAAAAGCATTTAAAATTTTTGGTAATGATTATAATACCGAAGATGGAACTTGTGTACGCGATTATATTCATGTGCGTGATATTGCTCAAGCTCACGTTTTGGCATTACAGTATTTAGAACAAACAAATAAATCAGATTTTTTTAATTTGGGAAGTGAAAAAGGTTATTCAGTAAAAGAGATGGTTAGTGCAGCAGAAAAAGTTTGCAATCAAGAGATGAATATAAAGCTTTGCGAGCGCAGGCCGGGTGATGTTGATACTTTAATTGCAGATTCAAGTAAAGTTAAAAAGATTTTAGGTTGGCAGCCAGAATATTCAGATTTGGATTTGATTTTGCAGTCTGCTTGGGAGTGGGAGAATCGAGAAGTGGTAATAAAAAACAGCAAAAAACAAAATATTCAAACTCAATTATAATTTTAATTAGAAACCTCTATAGAGCTTTCTGTTCTATAGAGGATATCTTTTTTTTGAATTCATAATTATACTTAAAAATCCATTTGTCTTATTGAATATTCGTTTGAACATTTATGGGAGAAGATTGATGCAGTTAAAAAAGGTAACATTATTTTTACTTTTAATTTTGTTTTTTAATTTTAATGTAAAACCGCTTGCAGCAAAAGATTTTGCAAACAATGGTATGGATATGGTTATTAATAATGTAAAAAAGATTGTTTTAGAAAATGGAATGACTGTGTTGATTTTTAAAAACAAGTCGGTTCCAAAAGTTTTAGTACAAATTGCTTATGATGTTGGGTCATATGTAGAGCAGGCTGGAGAGCGTGGGCTTGCGCATTTAATTGAGCATATGATTTTTAAGGGCACAGAAAAACTTTCGGAAACAGATATTAGTGCTATCTCTAAAAAATATGGTGCAACGAATAATGCATTTACGGCTCACGATAAAACAGCTTATTTTTTTGAAGTTGACAAAAACAACTGGCAACATTTTGTGCCTGTGTTGGCTGATTGTATGCAGAATGCTCGGTTTGATGAACAACATTTGGCTTCAGAATTGTTGACTGTTATTCAAGAATTAAAAATGTATAAAGATAATTATCAGAGTGTTGCTTTTAATAAAATGTGTGAATTGGTTTTTCCAGCTCATCATCCATATCATAATCCTATAATTGGTTATAAAGAAGATTTGGCGAATCTTTTTGCTCAAGATCTTAAAAACTTTTACAAAAAATATTATGGACCAAGAAGAGCTACATTGTTTATTGTCGGTGATGTTGATCTTGGGCAAGCAGAACAAGTTGCGCGTGAAAATTTTGAATCTATAAAAAATGAAAATACTTTTGATATTTCTTCGGTTATGTTTCCTCAAGTGGGTCAAGAAATTATTACTCATCAAACAAGTATCTATGAAAATGTGCAAAAAGAACAACAAGTTTTGTATTGGGTAATTCCAGGGTTAAAGGAAAAAAAAGATGTTTTAGTATCTGTTCTATCTTTTATTTTAGGAAGGGGTCAAGGTAGTAGGTTGCATAAAAGATTAGTTGATGAAGAAAAAATAGCTGCAGGTGTTGGTGTTGCCGACATACAACTTATGCATAATGGTTTGCTTGGTATTTTTATTGAGCCGTTAGATGGGAAAAGTGAACAGTGTAAACAAGTTGTAGTACAAGAGATAGGAAAACTTATTGTTGATGGTGTAACCGAACAAGAGTTACAAAAAGTTATTAAAACAGAACAACGGGTATTTTTCGAAAAAATGCAAAGGTTGCATTCTTTTACTTATGAATGGATAGATTCTTATTTTGCAACTAAAGATGAGTTGGATATTTTTAAAAAACTTGATGAATATTTAGCCATTGATTCTGAGCAAATTCAAGAGTTTGCAATTCAATACTTAGACTCATTTTATATGGGACAGATACAAATTTTACCTTTGCCGGAAGATAAGAAAGAATATTGGGAACAAGCAAAAAATTATTCAGATCAATTAGATAAACAAATTATATCAAAACATGAAAGAACAGTAGATATTGAGGAGCCTGAATTTGTAAACAGCATGAAAGATCCAAGTAAATTGGAGTTCGTATTTCCAAAACCAGACAGAGATATTGAACTTGAAAATGGTTTGCGTGTTTTAATTTGTAAAAATGGCATGTGGCCTATTTTAAGTTTGACTTGTCTTTTTAAGGAAGCAACCTATTTCTCTAAGTCAAAAGAAAGTGTTGCTCTTGATCTTGTAATGTCAATGCTCATTGAAGGTAGTGATGGATATTCAAAAGATGATAACGTAAAGTTTCTTGAACAATTTGGTGCCAATAGTGGTTTTTCTGGCGGTGGCGGATACCTTTCATGTTTAAGTCAAGATAGCAAGCCTTTACTCGAAAGATTTTTTCATATTTTAACAAAACCGTCTTTTCCGCAAGATTCGTTGGAAAAATTAAAAAACATATTTAGTGATGATTTAGTTAGATCGAAAGATGAGCCTATTTCGGTTGCTTTTAGATTGTTAAATAATTTGATTTATAAAAAAGCTCACCCTTATCATTGGACTTTTGATGATGTTATTGAATTGCTGAATTTGGTTGAGATTGAAAAATTAAAAGAGCAGCATGAAAAATATGTAAATCCTCGGAATATGATTTTAACTGTAGTTGGTAATTTTGATATTAATCAAATGGAACAAAATGTTAGAAATGTTTTTGGTGGATGGAGTGGTGGAGAATATATAAAACATGAGCTGGAAGATGTTGAGTTTAAAGCTGGACAAAGTGGCGAAGAAAAAATGTTGCGCGATCAATTGGTTTTGGCATTAGGTCAGGCAAGTAATATAAATATTTATCACCCAGATCGAACTGCATTAAAATTGTTAAATACAATTTGTTTTGGAGGTTTGGGGTCTAGAATTTTTCAACTTCGTGAACGCACAGGTTTGTTTTATACAGCTTGGGGTACTTGGGCGGAAGCTTCGGATCGAGTTGGTGGGGTTGATGTGGTTGGCGCAATATTAACGCCGGATACTGTTGATAGTGTACAAAAAAGTTTTATATCATTAATTGATGAGTTTGCAGAAGATGGTGTTAAACAAGATGAGTTTGATGCTGCAAAACAAAAATATTTAAAAACTTTGATAGATATTACTTCAAGTAACGGATCAATTGCGAATTTGTTGAGTATGCTTTCGGCATATGATTTGGGTTTTGATTTTTATGACAAAGCTTTAAAACAAACACAAACTTTAACTCTTGAGAAATTAAATGAGGTTGCTAAAAAGTATTTTAAAACAGAAAAACTAGCTTGTGTTAAAGTTGGAAGAATATAAAATAGTTTTATATAAGGAGTTTATGTGAATTTTTTAAAATAAGTTTTATGAAAAAAATTCTCAATATTTTTGGTATATTATATTTTTTAAATTCATTTGCCGCAGCTAAAAAACAAAATTATTGATAAGGTGCGTTTGGAATATAAAACTATAAATGATTTATTTATAATCAATATAACAATTTTTAGTGGCTTGTTTAATTATACAAATTTTTTTAAGGTATCGGTAAAACTTTTTCTACATTGTGCGATTAATCATATAAATAATCGATTATTTATCATGGATTATGAAGAGGAAGGTGTGTTAAATTTAGTAAAAATAGAAATAGAAAATTTAATGGGCAAAATAGACGAAAATTATTTAAGGTTAAGACTTAGAGATTATTGTTAGATTTTATCTATTTTCTTTTAAAATTCTTTTCAACCTGATACTTACTTAATGTCCACATTGTTGGGCGTCCATGAGCGCAAATAAATCGTTTTTCTGTTGTCATTAGATCGTTTAAAAGCTTTTGTATTTGTTCTTGAGTTAAAACATCTCCAGCTTTTATAGCCATTTTGCAAGCCATATGAGAATGAACATGTTCGTTTAATTTTTTGCGAAATATTTCTTTTTCTAGTTGTTCATTTTCTAAAATGAATTCTATTGTTTCTAAAATCAATTCTTTTAAGCTATGTTGAGCTAATTTAGGAGGAGATGTTTTTATTGCAATTTGATCTTGGCCAAATTGTTCTAGTTCAATACCTTGCATTGAAAAAAAATCTTTTTCTTTTAATACCAGTTTTAAGTGATGTTCTGGTAATGTTAAAATTTCTGGAAACATTAACCTAGTACCATCTTTTTGTTCAAACTTTATTAAATATTTTTCGTATAAAATTCTTTCATGTGCTGCATGTTGATCGATAAGTAAAAAATTATCTTCGTTTTCAATTAATATGTAAGTTTTAAACAATTGTCCGATAATTTTATGTTTTGCTTGAATATCTGTTTTTTTTGTCTTATTTATTGGCTCGGAGGAGATTATTGTTTCTTGCCTTACTGGTTCTGGTTTAAAACTTGGAGTGTTAAGAGTTGGTGCATTGACTGGTTCTTGTTGAGGGTTAAAATTTTGTGGAACAAAAATAGGAGTATGTTGAATTTCTTCTTGTTGAGGCTTTGGCTTAGAGGTGAATGATTCAAAAGCCGAAGAGGCAACAGAATTAAGATTATTGGCGGTAGAAATTTTTGGTTGCAACTGTTTTGTTAGATTTTTTTCTAGTGTTTGAATTACTAGTTTTTGCAAATAATTTTCTACGGTAACTGGTTTTGCAAATTTTACTTCTTCTTTTCTTGGATGAACATTAACATCTACCAGCTCATTATTAACATTTATAAAAATAAAAGCCGCTGGGAATCTTGCAGGAGGTAAAACGTTTAGATATCCCTTTACAAGAGCTTTGCTTAGTTGTGTATTTTTAACAGCTCTACCGTTTACAAAGAAAAATATTTGTTGCCTGCCATATCTCCAAAAATTGTGGTTGGATATTAAGCCAGAAATTTTGAGCCAAACTTTTTCTTGTTCGGCATCCAACATAATTAAATTTTGTGCAAAACTGTGTCCCCAGAGTTGACTTGTACGGTCTTTAATATTATTAGTTGGTGGAGCGTTCAAAATTAACTTGTTATCGCGATAAAGTTTAAAATGAATGTTCAAATTACTTAAACAAAAAGCATTGAATATAGAAAGGATTTGGTTCCATTCTGTTTCATCTTGTTTTAAAAATTTTTTACGAACAGGGGTATTATAAAATAAATTATGAATAGCAAGATCTGTTCCTGTTGAGCAAGATACTTTTTCTTCTTTTGTAAATTTACCGTTTGCTAATTCTAGTTTTGTTCCGAGTTCATCATCATTTAATTTTGTTTTTAAAGTAATTTTGCTAACGGCACAAATTGTTGCAAGGGCTTCACCGCGAAAACCGAATGAATGAATTTGTTCAAGATCATTCATGCTTTTAATTTTGCTTGTTGCATGATTTGTAAAGCAAAGCTTTGCATCAGCCTCTGACATACCACAACCATTATCTACAATTCTGATTAGTTGTTTGCCGGCTTTTTCTATGTATAAAGAGATTTGATTTGCACCAGCATCAATAGAATTTTCTATTATTTCTTTAACAGCGCTTGATGGGCGTTCAACTACTTCACCAGCGGCTATTTTTTGTGCTTCTTGTGATGAAAGGATGTTTATTTTATTCATAATTTCTTAATTGCTTAAGGTTTGTAAAAAAAAACTACTTGTTCTGAGTAATTTATGTAACAAATTGTATCGAAGGGTTTTATAGAGTTGTTATTCAGGGTCTAGTGCCTTGGTTAATATTGAAGGATTTTTTAGCTAGCTTTTTGCGGCATTGTAGATAAAGATCTTTTTTGTGTTTTTTTTCTTTTTTTTGTTTTGGTTTGTTTAAGTACATTTGGTTGCCCAATAATTTCGATTGTTGTGCTAACTGGTTTTTGGCTATCACCAAGAAATGTTATTTCTTCTGTTTCTATGTTTAATATTGCTTTTTCACATTCTGTTAATATTGGTAAATCTTTTGGTTGTTCTTTATTTTGTTTAATTTTTATGTTGCCAAATAGTTTACATATTTTTTCTGATAAATAAAGTTCAGCTGTGTTAGCATCAATTGTACGGTTAGTATTTTGTATATGAACTTTATTTTTAAATGTGATTTTTTTAAATTGATTTAGATCATTATTTTGATTTGGAATTGTGTGATCTGTAGTATTTGTTTGCAATGGATCAGAATCGAGATTTTTTTTAATTTTAGTTGTATCAAGAACTATTTCAAGTTCGTTGGAACTAACCTTGCTTTGATCTGCAAAGGTTACCCAAACATCGTCGTAATAAGTTAGAGTATAATTGTCTGGGTAATATTGATCTTTTTTTATTATTGCAGATTTGCTTGTAATAACAATTTTTGAAAGTGGATCAATAGAAGATTTTATTTCAGGACAAAGGAAAAAAGCGTTGATAACAAATAGAAATACAACTAACTTTTTTCCCATAATTTATTTAGCCTTTTATAAATTGGATAGGTGTCATTATTATTCCTACTACCCATGATAACATATTTCGGAAAAGAGATAGCCATTGAATTCTATGAATTTCGTGAATTATTCTATAAACCTCTCCAGTTTCTAGTGTATTTTTGAAAATTAGTAAAGAGACAACAGATGCAACACAAATCAAAGCGGTAGGTGATGTCAGATTTTTGATAACTTGGCATATTGTATCAGAAACTGCATCACCCCGGCTATTTGTTGTGTTTGGTATTGTTGAATCTGTTCCTTGGGTGTATCCTATAGGATTAAAATTTTGAACTAAGTATGTATTTGCCAGTTTTTCTATAATTTCTTTTTCTGAACCATTTGGAAGTTGTGCAAATGCTTGATTAAATTGTTGAGAAAGTTCTTCAACTTTTTGATGCAATTGATAAGTGTTTATATTTTGCGCAGCAACTCTTTGATTTTGCAATGATCGGCTAATAATTTGTTGTGTTTGTGTTGCTGATGCAAAACAAACTTGTGATGTTAAAGACAATAGAAAAAGGCTGATGAGTTTTTTCATCTTGATATATCCTCGCCTTGTTTCCCACCCAATTTGTTCCCTAGTTAGTAATGTTACCCAACGTTTCTTAATTCGAATCAAGTTGCAAAGAATAATAAGATTTTATAAAAAAGGCAAGGATAATTGTTAAATTGTTTTAACCTTTATTCGTTAACAAAATATTATACCTTTTTTCTTTGCCTTTTGAATCTAAAAAAAGATTGTGATTTCCAATTTTTTCAATATTTAAAGTAAGCTTTGTTGCTTTAAATAAATCTTTTTCAATTATTTCAATAACATAAGGCATGAAAACTGAAAAAGGGTAAAGAGGAAAATTAGGGCGATATAAAAAACTATAAATTAACTTATGAAACTAGTTTGCATCATTATTTTGTTTGTATCTATTTCAATCAAACCGAAGTCTGAAATTGGTTGATTCTTGTGGACACCGTCAAAGCGTATACCGTTTAGATATCGTTGGAAAAATTTACTCAAAACGTTTTTACAAAATATTGGAGATTCTTATTCTTTTTTTACCATGCATAGTTCATACTTAAATGGAATTCGTGTGGAGATTCACCAGCTTTTTTATCTCTATCAAGTTTGTATCCCCAATCTATTTTTGCTGGCATTGGTTTTGTTAGATTTAAACCAAATCCAACTGAATGTCTTAAATTAAAGTCATCTCGTTTAAGATATGATTTGCTTGGAATATCATCTTTAGGTGTGTTCCAGCCAGCACCAGCATCGTAGAAAAAGTGCCCCTTCATTCCCTGATCGGGAACAAGTGGAAAAATAAGCTCAGCATTAAATTGAACTGCATGTCTTGCTCCTAAAGGATCATTAGTAATCCATGCAGGCCCAATGCTTCCCCAAACAAAACCACGAACAGTATTTTGTCCGCCCATATGAAAAAGTTCTTTATAAGGAATGACTTTTCCTTTATGAGTTTTATTGTTTATCCCACCAAGACTATGAACCGTTCCAGCTTTTGCATGAAGAGCAAGAACAAGATTATCTTCATCAATTAATGGGGTGTACCAACTGCCGTCAACTTCAGCTTTAAAGAAACTAAATTCATCATTTGTTATAGGAGGTGCTGTTTTTGTATTAAGCATTAATTTGTATCCCCTGTTAGGATAAACTTGATGATTCCGAATGTCTTTTATTAAATCAATTCCAATCCAACTTAAAGTTCCTGCTTGAAATGTTCGTGTAACAATTGGTTTTAAAATATCGTTTGTTGTTTGTGGTTGAGTTTTGTATCTGATATCTTCAATTCCAAGTTCAAGAATTAATTGCAATCGTTTATCTATTTGTGGCAGCAAGAAGCCAAGTCTTAATGCTCCACCTGTTGTTGTTTCTTTTGGTGTTTGATTAACAGATTTCCATTGTTCATATTCTTCCCATTTTCTATAAAGACTTATTCCGCCAGAAATATTTGTATCAAAGATGTTTGGATCAAAAAAATGTGTTTGAAGTTTTTTTATACCGTGTCTATCTCCTTGAACCATTAAGCCTGTATCCCAACCATATCCAAGTAGATTTTTTTTCTCAACCATTACAGAACCTTTTAATGATGCTGTACTTGTTCCTTTGTCTGTTCCGTAGGTCATGCCGGCTTGGAAGTTGCCTGTTTTTGTTTCTTTTACATGCAGTTCAAGATTGGCTAATTCATTAGAAAGTCGGTGTATTTTCCAGTTAACGCTACCTCGTTCAAAAAAACTTAAATATTCAACATTATTTTGAGAACGGTTTAATTTTTTTGTGGTAATCAAATCGCCTTCAAAAAGTTCAATTTGACGACGAATTATTTTATCTCGAGTAACTTCGTTTCCTGTTATAATAATTCGATTTACGTATAATTTTTTTCCTTTTTCAACATGAAATGCAACGTCAACTTCTTTAGTTTCTTCATTAGGTTTTATTTGAGGATAAACGTCAGCGTAGATGTAACCTTTTTCGCCCCATAAATCTTTTAGGTTATTTATAGATTCAACAAGTTTTGATTGAGAGTATGGCTTATCTTCTTCAAGTGTAATGTAATGTAACAGATCTTCTTCTTTAAATAATTCGTCTCCCATAGCTTTTATACTGCGTACGAAAAAGCGCTCGCCCTCTTTTATGTGAAAGGTTACATTAATTTTTTTGTTATTTGCTAAAAATTCAACTTGAGCATCTGCAACTGTTGCCATCAAGTAGCCATGATCTTTGTAAAAATATTCGATTCTGTGTTTATCCATTTCCAGGCCTTCTTCTTCATATTGGCCTGCGCTATCAAGAAAACTTAAAAGCCAGTTTTCTCTTGTAAAAATTATATTACGTAGTTTTCTGTCTGAGATGTTTTCGTTTCCTTTAAAGTAAACACGAACAACTGCAGATTTTGCTCCCTCTTTTATTTTAAAAAGGGCAGTTGCTTTATCTGGAGTTTCTTCATTTTTAATAATTTCAAATTCTACTTCCGTTTTATGATAATTTTCTTTTGCGTACATTTTTTTGATTGCATCAGCGATTCTTTTTAAATTTTCTTCATCGATTGTTGTTAATTTATCTAAACTTAATTCTTCTTTTATTTTTTTTGATTTGATTGTCTTATTGCCTTTAAAGTCGATTCTTTCTAATAATTTTTTTTCTTCAACTATAACATGTAATTCTATTTCATTATTTTCTAATTCATCAACTTCTAAATGTATTTGTCTGAAATATCCTAATGTATAAAGATTGCTAATTGCGGTTTCGCTTCTTAATTCATCAAATTCTTCGCCAACTTTATATGGGAGGCGATTTAAAATTACTTCTTTTTTAACATGTTTATTTCCAGATACAATTATTTTTTTAATTAAAGGTATGCTTTCTTTTTTTTCTGTAGGTTTTTCTGTTTGGCTGTTACTGCAAAGAATTGGTAAGATACTGAGCGAAAAGACTAAGCACATTTTTTTTAAATACAATTTTTTATACATTATTACTTTCTCCAGATAGGCAAATTTAACTTTATTTGTACTCATAGCATTAGAGAAATAGGATACAATCTTGACAGAAAAGGGCAAGACTAAAGATTGCTACTGTACCTGTTTATTATATCGAATTCTTTTTCTTGGGATAATTCATCTGGTTCCCATTTTTTAATATTTTGTTTTATTTCTTCTATTAGTTTGCGTGGTAATGTTGCTTTGTTGCGTACTTTTTTTTCATTGTAATTTAACAGATCAATAATTAAGTCAGTTTCTGAAAAATTTATATTTATATCAATATCATTTGTATATGTTGAAATAGTTTCTATCATTTCTAGAAATAACGGTGTGATAATTGCAACTGGTAGAGGATATAAGTTATTTTCTTTTGTTTCTTTTTCATATTTCCACCAGGCAAACCACAGATCTCTATGTGTAGGATCATTACTTTTTTTGCTAAATAACCAATTGGTAATTCTTCCCAATAAACTTAGGTCATTTTTTTTGTTAGGTGCGTTTAAAGTATCTGATTGGGTCACATCAAATTTATGATCAAACATTATTCTTGCTTGTATAACGTGTGGTTTTTTTTGAATTGTATCAAGGCTATTATTTAATTGACTTAATAAACTTAATCTTTGATCGCTGTAATATCTTTTTGTAGAAACCCAATCCATTTTTTGTACAATATCTTCATCCGAATAAAAATTGTAAACTTTTTTAAACATATTCGGATTGAAGGCAAAAGATTCTGTTTCTGGTTGAATTGGAGTGCCAAACATAATTAATTCATCAATTATAAGATCTTGATTTAAAGGTAAATAATCATAAACTTTTTGTTCTTTTTTTGTTTTTGCAAGTTGTTTATCTTCTAGCTTTTTAATTGTTTCAGTTATTAACAATAAAGATTCTTGTTCGTCGTCTGTTTTAGCTATTTTTTTTAGATTTTCTGGGGAATTAAGATTTTGAATTACAGTTTTTATTCCAGCAAAATTTAAAGCAACATTTCCACCATGACTATGTGCTAAAATTCTTATTTTTGGTTGTATACCTTGTTCTTTAAATTTTTCTATTTCTTCAGAAAGAGCATTATAAAATCTGATTGATTCTTGGCGTCTTCTTTTTTGACTAAAAAGTCCACTCCAACCAAAAGTGTAGAAATGATTTTTTTCTTTGTTGGGCTTTATTGTTTCTAAGATTGTTTCATATGTTTTAGAGATTGGGTATACAACATATTTATTATTTTTTGTCATTGATAGATCAAAAGTTGGTTCAACTTTAACTAATCCTCTTTCTAGCATAGGTTGCGTGGCAAAAAAATGTGGATTTTTTCGCATTTGCTCGATGATTTTTTTATATGTAGTATCTTCAATGTTATCTTGGATAACATCAAAAAAACTTAGTAGTCCAAGAGCGGAGCCAAATGTTCCATGCACAAAAATAGTTATCCATTCTTCTTGATATGATGGGGTTATTTTTGTTTTCCAAAGTTTTTTTATAGGTTTATGAAAAGTTGTAGGAAGTGCTAATAATATTATAATGATAGAAATCATAATAATTATTTTATTTTCGGTTCTTCTTTCCATCAATTGTCTCCTGCCTTTTTTCAGAAATTGGTTGAATATTAAACATAGTCCAAAGACCTAAAAAGGCAAGTTTTTAGTGGTAGGTATTTCAGTTTGCATATTCTTGCTTTTTGGGGTTTTTTTATTTTAATTTAAGATAAGAAGAGTTGTATTTTATGTCCAGTATTTAATATGGAGAAAGTAATGAAAAAAAGAGTGGTTCTTAAAAGTTTAATTCTTGCTTTTATATTCTTATTTTTAAGTTTGCATTCTTGTTTTATTTGTGCCAGAAGCACATTTGAATTTGATACTCAATCCTATGTTCAACAAATGGACGAAGAGAATAAACAAGCATCAAAGTTGATTAAACAAGCTGAGCGAGCGGCTCAAGAGATGTTGCAGCAAGCAGAAGGCCAAGCTGCTGTTATAAGGCAAAAAGCTGAGCATGGTTATGAAAAATTAAAAGAGGAAATTGGGGAACAAATTTCAGAATTAACACAAAAAGTGGAGACTGAAAGTGTAAGGCTGGAAAACAAAGCTGAACAGGAAATTGTTCGAATAGAAAACGAAGCGAGAATGAAAGCTTTGCAGTTGGTTAATAAGGCAGAAGAAGAAGCTTTGAGTTTATCAAGTCGGGCTCGTGAAGAGGAATTTGAACCTGAGGAGTCTAAATTTTTAATTACTCCTGATATGAGATTTGAGCAAATTACACAAGAAGCTGAAGAGGTTGTTGCAAGAAAAGAAGTAACTGGTGAGTGGAGAGTGCACGTTTTAAAGCAGTTTGATGATAATGTTTCTAAAATTAAACAAATTATAGTTGATGGGGAATTTGATGAAAGAGAAAGAGAGGAGTTTTTATCATTATTTAATGAGCAAAAAGCTTGGTTTGATATGACTGTAAGCGGAACTAAGTATTTCTTTGATCCTAAGTATAATGCAGCTATGCAGAAAAAATCGACATTTAGTCGCATTGTAAAAGCACAGAACAAAGCGGATGAAATCTTGCAAGAAATGACCAAAGAGCAAACTTTAGGTGATGCTGTTTATAAAAAGGTTCGCTTGATTGTTTTATATGATCTTAATGCCTTAATACAAGATCATATTGAAAGGGGTGTGGCTGCAATTTTAGAAACTGGCATTCCTGAATCACAAATAAGAGAAGTTGTTGTTCGAGCTCTTGATAAAGTTAGAGCCAGTGGTGTCATTGAAATGGAAAAGGATATAAAAGAGTTAGAACAAGAAATGGAAAACTTAAAACAGGATAGAGCCAATTTTGAATCAGAAATTAAAATGACATTGGAGGAAAAAAATAAAGCTAACCTAGACCTACAAGTTCTTATGGAAAAAACAAAAAAGAATTTGGAACGGTTGAAAGCCGAGGAAGTTGCCAGAGCAAGATTTGAAGTGGAAAATGAACTCAAGCCTGTTATAGAAGAAAAAAACAAAAAGAATTTAGATTTGCAATTACGCCTACAAGGTTTGCAGAAAGAGATTATGAAATTGCAAAATGAGGTTGTTGATTCTCAATCTAAAGCCAAAGAAGCAAAAATGATGGCTCAGTTGGGAATAGAAGCTGCAGATTTGCGTGCAAATGCGGCAGAAGAAAAAGCTGTGCACTTTTCAGTTAAAGCTCAAAGAGAATCAAGATTAAGAGAAGAAACAGAAAAAAAGGCTGAAATTGGAATTCAAACTGCGCAACAAAGAGCAGATTTGGCTGAAAGTCAGGCCGAAGAAGTAGTACGACAAATAAAAGAAAAAGAAGCAAAGTTAGTGGAACTAAGAACAACTTTGGAAGAAAAAAGAAAAGCATTAGAGGCTGATTCTCAAGATTTGGAAAAAGAACGAAGTGAATTATTGGGGCAGGAAAGTGAATTATTAAGACTAAGACAAGAAATTGAACACACAACAGAAGATATTGAGAATCTAAAAAGAAAAAGTGAGCTTGAAATTGAAAGTATGCGTCAAAAGGCAGAAGAAGAAGCAGAAAGAAGTGCTCAACAAAGTGCCAAGAAGTTTCAAAAAAAAGCAATGAGTGAAATAGAGCAAGAGATGGTAGAACTTAGGCGCTTTAGGGAAAAGACAGAAGATGAAACAAATAGATTATTAGACCGAGCTCGAGAGGGATTAGAATCTACTAATAGACAAAAACTTGAGGGCGAATTAAGTAGTATGGTTAGGTAATAAAACTTATTGCCCTTTATATTTTTCAATGCTATAATGTCCCATACTTCTCTTTATAGAAGTGTGGGGCGGTCTTTTTTTATATATTATTTAATTCCAAAATTATTTGGAGGGGTGCTGTGAATAAGGCAATTAGGGATTTATCAGCAATTTTTGTTGCTATTTTTTCTTTTGTATTCTGTGGTGCAATAGATCAAAATAGATTTGTTGAATTGTGTCAAGAAAATATTAAAGGCATAATGGATGCAGATTTTTATACATCTACAAAACTTTCTTTTGCTTTACCAAATAATCGTAGAATAGAAATTGAATTAGGAGATCAAGAGAAAGGATCTGGAAATATTTTTCGCGAGTTTCCTACAATTAAAGCAAGAATATTAGAACCATCTTGTGGTGTAAGCAATGAAGTCAAAAATAAAGAGTTTTCTTTAATGGATTTAGCGATTATTTTGGGCAAAAATGAGCTTAGAAAAATATTAGAAAATGATTTGGATTGTCTTAAAGATTTGCCTTTTATTAGTTGGATAAGTGATTTAAAAGTAACACCAATTAAATTTTTTGCATTAAAGCTGTTTCTTTTAATGAAGCATGATTTTGGCGGAAATAATTTTAGAAAAAAAATAGAAATCGTTCGTCTTTTATTTCGTTTATCTCAAAGTGAGCAGTTTAATTTAGTTGATCAAGATAGGCCATTATCTTCTTATTTGCCTGATGATGTAAAAAGATATGTTCGAGAATTAATGCCAGTAAGTAAAGATGGTTTTAATTGGTTGAAGTTTATTGATGAAATGTGGCTTGGTTTGGGAAGCGGGTTTAAAGATTATGAATTTGCGCAAGATGGAGCATTTAATAGGAGTAAGATAGGTATTGATATTTGTGGATTCATTTTTAGTAATGCGGAATTAGCACAAAAATGTTGCAATATGCTAAAAAACAATCCGAATTGCAAAAAGGCTAACCTTGATGAACTAGTTAAAGATGCGGTAGATAATTTTGGTGGTCAAGTTATTTCTTATAAAAAATTTATGCGCTTGAAGAAAAGCAGAGAAAAATATAATTTTGCTGCGTTTAAAGATTTTGGAAAAATAAAAGATGATCAAGATAGTCTACCAAAAGAATTAAAAGACAAGCTTTTATCTTCTAGTACTTTTCCTCGTGTTGCTATGCATTCAGTAAGTGATGATGAAATTTGGGTAGTCTTTGCTTGTGATGGTCTTAATATGGTTGATACATCAAAGTTGTTGTTTGTAACAATGTTAAAAGCATTCAAAGAATATGCACAAATTAGAGCTCAAGAGCCAGCAGTAAGCCTTGAAGATGCGTTTAGCCAAGAAGAGCTTGAAGCAAAAGCTGAAAAGGTTGAAGAAGATGCAAACAACTTGGAGCAGTTTAATATTGAAAAAAAAGAATTGGAATACAGAAAAGCATTAATTATTTTTAAATTGAAGAATTTAGAAAAAGATATTGAAAAAAGAAGAGTAAAAGCATCTAAAAGTTTGATTGAAAAAGAATTGTTGAAACAAAAAGAAGATGAGTATCAACATTTAATCACAGAAAAAGAAGGATATGAGAAAGAATTGGATACCCTTGAAAAAGAAATAAGAAATCTGCAAGATTCTTCATTTTTTCCGATTAAGCTTATAGGTGAGGAAAAAACAGGATTGTTTGGTGTTGTAAATACATTTTTTAATGCATTAATACAAAGCCCAGAATTAAAAGAGATGTTTGCGATTCTTAATAGTGATAATGAAATGTATAAAGCAATAAAAGATACTTTATTGCAAAGAGTGGCTGTAATTTTAAAAACTTCTGAACATGTCAGGGATAACTTAGAGGTTTACGAATACATTTTTGAAACTTTGTTGCCCGATTTAAAAGAATCTTTTGATTTCGTGGTTAAAGATATAAAAAATAGTACTCAAGGCATTATGCCACTAATGTTGGGTTTGTAATTTTTTAATCAATTTGGGGGATATATATGAAACTTAATATTTTAAAAAGTTTTTTGGCTAGCTTGCTCTGTATTGTTTTTTTGCAAGCGGAATCAAACAAAACAACTGTTATAAACAACTTGCGAACAGATTTAGGTGTTATTTTTGATTCTGTTTTGGAAGTAGATTCATTGAAGACTGAAGATCAAGTTTTAGCCGAGCGAATTAAAACTCGTTTAGATAATAAATATGCAAATATTTTACAAGAAGAAGATATATCTTTGCTTTCTAAAAAAGTATGGATGTTGCAATGTCTTGTTGATATGCAAAAAAGAGCAAATGCAAAACTAGAAATCTTTCTTGCTGCAAAAGATGAAATATTAAATTTTTTTGAATTGCAAGGTGTTAAATTAAAAATCTTTAATGAATTTTTGGATCAAATACAAAAGCGCTGGAATGATTTATTAAAAGATAATATTGATTCTAGTGGTTTATCTCAAAAATTTATTAATAATGGTTTTGTAACAGATTGTGTTAAGAAATGGATTGCACAAAAAATCGATTCTTCAGTTGAAGGTTTATTATGGATTGATTTTTATGGTTTATTCCCATCTCTTTGTAAGAGATATATTGAATTAATGGATGAATTTCGAAATAGTAAGCAAGAAAATTTTGTTGCTTGTTCATCTATAATCAAACTTGATTCACTTCTCAAGGACTTAGAAAAACAAAAAGATATTTTATTTGAAGTTGATTGGGATGCAAAATTTCAAGTTTCAAGAGTAGGTGATGATAATATTATGTTTGAACAAGTAAACAATTCTTTTTATCGCAAAGAGGTAAAAAAGCAACTCAAAAAAAGTTCTGATATTTTTGATTTGTTTTGTAATAAATTAATTCGAATTAAAAAAGAAGTAGAAAAATCAAAAAAGTTTTGGTTAAAACTTCAAGATCTTGATTCCAATAAAAAAAGTTTAATGGTAAAATACCACATCTTGTTCCAGGATGAAGATTATCAAACTTTTGGTTCTCTGGACGATTTGTTTGATTGTTTTCATCAGTTTGAAAGATTAGTAGAAGAATATTTAAGTCGCGAAATAGTTGATGCAGATCAATTTATTTACAAAATTACTTCTATTTTAGAAAGCTTGAAAAAGTTGCAAAGTACAAATGGTATAACATCAGAACTTTTAGCTGGAAAGATTGAAATAGCACATAATTTTATGCTTTTTGGGTGGGGCGCAAAAGACAGTACAAGGCAAGCGCAAAAAGCAAAATTAGGTTATGTGTTAAATCTAATCATTGATATTTTACAGGATGTGCGATGTGCCGTGCAAGGAGAAGAAATGGAATCTAAAGGCTTTTTTAAGCAAGTAATTAAAGGCGAAATTCCAATTCCAGAAAAAGTAAAGGATTGGGCTTTAATTGCAGTACAAGGCTTTTTGAATAGATAAATTTTGATTGAAGTTTGATTGGATTTAAATTATGAACTTTGCAAAAATTAAAGTTTTTGTTATTGGATCATTTTTGCTTTCTAGCTTGAAAGCAGGATTAATTACACAGGAATTTTTGAGTGATTATAGAAAAATAATAACAAAAGCTGAGTTATATTGTGCGCAAAAAGATAGCGATGAAAATTTACCGTTAAAAGATCAGCAAGAAACTCTTGATAGCCTTTATAATTACAAAAATATGTTTGCGCAATACCTGCATGATAAAGAAGAAAATTTAGGTGATTCAGATTACATAAAGGTTGAAACTACTTTTTATCCATTAACTAAAGAATTAATAAGACATTTAGAAGCGCACATTGAGAATGCTTATGGGCGGTCAGAGAGAACAACTCATTTTGCTCGCATTGCAAGATCGATTTTTTATACAGGACTTTTGACAGCTGCAGCATGTGGGACTGTGCAAATTTTAGAAAATAATGGTATTTTGCCAAAACAAACAAAAGATGAAACAGTTGGTTTGAAGGGCAAGATTGCAATGGGCGGAACTGCTTTAGCTTTATTAGGAATCTTGTATGATTATTCCGATAAAATTTGTGGCTCACGAGAAAAAGTTAAGGTTTCATACTAAAAAAATTTACAAAATAGTTTTTTATTTTTAATAAAAGATTTTTTACTTTATCCAAAAGTGGTTTGCCTCCTAACAATAGCAAACCTGTTGCAATAAACAAAAAACCTTGTAAAAATGGTAAAAACAGACC
>CAZFDQ010000159.1:0-6353 GCA_964518205.1 uncultured Pseudomonadota bacterium
TAAAAATTTATTATCAGACCATTATGTATCCAGTAAACGGTTTGATAATTCCAGCACCCTTCTTTTCTTTGCGAACCAATTAAAAGGTGTGCGTTTTCAGGCAAAACACAATTCCAAAGTTCTATATGTTCTTCGTGTTTGTTTAATGAGAATGGATAAGTTGATTCTGGTGCTACAACAATTAAGTTTTTATATTTCTGTGAATACTTTTCTAGCTCCAAATTTGCTAGCTGATGGTAAATTTTTTGCGCAACAACACTTGGAGGAAAATCTTTTGTTTTTGTATCCCATGTTGAAATCGGAGGTTTGAGATGGAAGATTAAAGTGTCGTTCGAATCCGTTCGTACCCATTCGACTTCGTTCGGCTTACGCCTCTCTACGCTCAGGGCGAACGGGAATTCACACAAGCGTTCGCCCTGAGAATAGTCAATAGATACGAACCCACAAATCAGAGAATACAAAAACAAAAACCACTTAAACTTAGCCAACGGAATCAATGGATTAAAAAACGGATACCCTTCCACCCTACCCATAAACCACATCGAATAATTTTGAATAACCCAAAAATAGGCAAAAGTTGAAAAAATTATGGCTGCTATTTTTAAGAAATAATTTTTGAGTTTAAACGTTAAAAAATACGTAAATAAAAACCAAATTGCACTAGTACATGATGCGTAAATAACTATGAATAAATAGATTGTTGTTGCAAGCAAAAAAGTTGCGTTTGATTTATTAAGTAACAGTTCGTATAAGTAAATAAAGTGAGGAATAAAAACAAGAAGGCCCCAAATAAAGCCATAAGTTAATACCGTTCGCACCCTTCGATACGTTTTTCTCATTACATTCGAAAAACACTTACGCCGTCGCCAGGGCTGTGGCGCACAGGCAGGGCGAACGGCTATTCCTTGTCGCGCAAAATTCCCCTCTCTTATCCCCCCACACAAATGCACAACACCCCAAACGATAATCAACCACCCAAGATAGTCCGGAAAAAAAAATGCTAAATTAAACAGGATTGCCGATAGTAAAATAAGAAATCGCAAATCGAACCTTTTTTTCTTCTACAAATTTTGAGAGTAAACAACTAAGTTTGCATAATTCTTTTTGATTTTTTTTATTTTGTAAAATTGAAACTAAATAAGCTCGATTATCTTTTTTTTCTAAAAACAGTTTTGCTTGCAAATCTTGATTATCTTTATTTACCAAATAGCTTGTATCAATATTTGTTTTCTGCAAACTATCAAAGTTTTTCTTTGCAACTGAAATTGCAAAATCCAAAACTTTCTCGGTTAAATAAAAGTTCTTATAATATTGCTCACGCTGCACAGCAAGGTCTAGATAGTTAGATGATTTGTGCCAACAGGCAAACGTTAGCAGGCTTAAAACTGATGTTATAAATATCACGAGCAGTAATGCCGAGGCGGAACTTTTTACACACATCGGGACCTCAAACAAACACATTGCACCGGCAAATCACCAACCTTAATTTGCACCATCTCAACAAACCTCCCACAAGCACTCTTCTTTAACTTAAACTTTAAATTTTTAACATTATAATTTACCCTGCTTGTAATCTTTTTACGCCACTTTTGTGCACTAAAATCATAGTCCCCTTCTAATCTTTTTAACCCATCTTTATCAGCTTTAAAGCCTACACATAATATTTTTTCATAGCTATTTTTATCCAAAACATTTTTCTTAAAAACTTTGTCCTGCAAATTCCAATCGACAGGGTTTGAACTCGCGCTCATCAGATCTCTTCGCATTAAATCAGTTGCAATAAATGCTCTTATTTCATTTTCGCTTTGTTTTGAAAGAATGGATATTCTATTTTGTGTGGAAAGAAAAAACGAAAAAACTATTGTTGCCAAAAAGGCCATGGAGCTTAAATAAATTAAAAGTTCGATGAAGGTGAAAGCTCTACGCATTCGTCTTAACCCTCTCCATTTCTTCTATCTTCAAATTCAAAGCCTCCATTCTTTTTTTTGCCTGAGCTTTTGTTTTTATAGATAAATTTTGCAAACTAGAAATTGTAAGAACTAAAACAGAAAATAATGCAATTGAAACTAAAAGTTCTATTAACAAGAATGCGTTTTTATGCACCTTAAACCAAACTCTTTTTAATTCTTTCATTTTTAGCCTCCAAATTTGTATTATTAATCTTGTACTATTTTTTATTGGTTAAAAACAATAAAACAAAAAAAAGTGGGAATATTATGAAAAAAACAATTCTTTTCTTATTGTCTATAACTTTTTTCACAGCTATTAATTCCATGGCACCATTTGGCCCAATTCCATCAGGGGGTCCTGGTGGCAAATTTGATTTTCCGCCGCCTCCATCACCAGAAGAATTAGATAAAATCTTAAACAGTGATGAATTTAAAAAAGCGCTTGAAGAACTTGAAGAAATTTTTGGAGAAATGAATGAAGACGATTTCAAGCCTCCCCAAAAAATAGAAAAGCCTAAATTTCCAGAAAAAAAGTCTGACAAAAAAGCTGAAAAAATAGAAACATTAGAAGAAAAATTTAAAAATCCCGCACAAGCAGAAGAAGGTGAACAACTCGTTAAAACTCTTTCTAAAGAAAAGCTACAAGCATTTAATTACTTCATGGATCAGTTCGAAAACCAACTTCAAGCACTGGAAACAAAAATAAACAACTTCAGTCTAGGAATTGCTTTTAAAGAAGAATTAGAAGATTTGCAAATTGGCCCACAAAAACAAAATTACAAAACCATTACAGGAAAAATAAAAACTGAAAAAGGAATTATTGGCAGTCGTTCTTTATACCTAAAAGCCTTTTATTTACCATCATTTTCTGAAATGCGAAAAGAAATAATTGATACAGTAAAAGAAGTAACAAATATCAACAAGCAAATAAAATCAGTTGAAAACATAAACGAAGAAGATCAAGGCGATAAACAAAGAAAAATAAGGCCTAAAGTTAAAAAATTATTTACTCAAAAACTTGCACAAATTGGAGATGATTTAAAAAAAGTTGCAACATGTACACAAGCAAAAGCAGAAATTGAACGTAAAAAACAAGAAAAAGAAAAGCTAGGAAAAGAAGCCGCAGCCAAAAGAGCAAAGCTTTCTAAAAAACCATATAAATCTTTTGGTCGAGGCGGCGCAAGACCGTTTGGTGCTCCTTATGGAGGTCCTTCGGGAAGGCCAGACCGTTGGTATTCAAAAACACACACACCAAAAACACACGCGCCTGTTTTTGGTAAAGATAAAAAATACGAAAAACCTAAAAAACCTAAAGACAAAAAAACATCAACAGAAAAAGCAAAAAGTTTTGATGGAATTTCGAAAGATAGAGATCAAAGAAATATTATTCCTAAAATGATCAACCTTACAAACAATCTTGTAAAAAAACTTCAACAAGTAACAAAAGAATATAAAAATAATTTTACATCAAATCAACAAACAAAATATCAAGTAGATATATTACAAACAAATCTAATGACAGAAATAGATTCATTATTAGAAGAACGAAACCGAACAATAATGGAATTAAGTGAATGGGAAGAAAAAAGACTTGCGGAATCCAAAAAATATAAAGAATTAAATCTGGATGTATCGTTAAAAGAGGCTATTAAAGCCTTTATCACTCTTGCAATAACAGAAGATAATGATGCAACAAATCCCCAACGAAATAAGGCGAAAAAAATTCTTCAAACATTAACAAGTTGGCCAGGGATTGAAAAAGAGGCAAAGGCAGCAATAGCTGCAATTAAAAAATCTGAAGAAAAACAAGAAGCGGCTAAGAAAAAAACCGAAGAAGAATAGGGGCATCCCTATTCTTCTTCATAATACTCTTCACCTTCTTCAACATAATCTTCCCCATCTTCTACATATTCACCTTCGCCCTCCTCATAATACTCTCCCTCAACAGGTTCCTCCTCGTAATACCCTTCGTCGGCAGGTTCCTCCTCGTAATACTCTCCTTCAACAGGTTCCTCCTCATAATACCCTTCGTCGGCAGGTTCTTCGTAATATTCTTCTTCAACCGGCTCCTCAACATACTCCTCTTCAACGTATTCTTCTTCAACTGGCACTTCTTCGTAATATTCTTCCTCAGCAGGGGAGGCAACATAATCACTCTCTTCAGGTTTTTCCCCCGTAAATACAGGAATCAAATCAGCCTCTGTTCCATCTTCAACAGGCTTTTTGCTCACTTTAATATTTTTAATCCAGATTCGAGTAGACCAGTTACCAATACCTGGATAGATACAACCTTGTTCTGGCTGAATATCTTCCCATTCCAAAATAATATTTTCTTCTTTAAAGTCTCCTTGCCCTAACGCAATTCGTGCAACAATCTTTTCTTTATTTCCAACCTTTTTAGTTTTTAATTTTTTGCTAAAGAAATATTTTTTATATTCATATCCATCAAGCATTGCTTGCGGTGCATCATTTTGAGAAAGTATTGCACCAGGAATAAGTGTTCCAGTATTTTGCAATCTAAATGCAATAGAAGTATTATCTTTTCTTCCAACAATTGCTTCATACATTGCAATTACTTTTCTTGTTTCACGAACTTTAGCGCGCTCAGTACTAAAGCACATAAAGGCATCCCGATCCCCTTTTAATTCAAGCGATATTGCACCTTCACCAATATCTGAAAGTGTTTGTTCTAACCAAATATATTCTCCGTAAAGTTCTTCTAGTTCAATTTCATTTCTAGCTCGCATCAATGATCTTGAAATTTCAACTATATTTCTAAATAAATAATCCTTTTGCGGCACATCTCCTTTTAATGTTAAAAAGAAAGGATTATTATGAATCATGATCAATAAATTAATCAGATCGTTATAACTATCTGCAGAATGCATTTTGTGATATTGAACAAGTTTTCTAATATCCCTTAAAACTGTATCTTTTAAAACCGGATCAATATTATCGGGATTTATAATTAAAATAAACACTTTTCGATAAAGCTCTATCATACGTTTAAATTGTTCTTCATCACGAGGATCTAATGTATCTATTTCTGGCATATACTGCTCATTAATTTGTGCATTATTTTCCCATACCTGTTCATCTGTATGAATTCCTATTAATTTTTGTTTATATTCTTCTGTACGAATATCATTAACTGGTGCATATGCCAAATCAATACCTGTTTCCATGGCTGCAGCTGCTGAAACGGCACCAGCACCCATTAAGCCTCCGCCCATCGCACCAGCAGCTCCAGAAAGAGCTGCTGAAGAAATTCGCAATGCCATTTCACCAGCACCCATTTCAGGTTCATGTTCTAATGCTATATAAGGAGTACCCTCTGTATCTATTCTTAAAGAAAAAACATAACGCCTTCCTTTAAATGGCAGTGCTGCAATAGGTTCAGCCTTACCTAAAGCATTTTTTGCCCATATTTGTCTTTCTTTGTTGTAAATTGAATATTTAAATGGAGCTATTAATTTTAATTTTCTTCCTTCCTCTCTTGTTCTTAGTTTTTGTTTATACTCTTCTATCATGTTTGGAGGAATAGTAAGGTTTGTTTGAGGAACAAACTTAAAATTGCGTGCCAAAAGCGGACCTTCTCCTGTTGAAATTCCAGCAAGTACAACATTTAATGGATTTCTAACTTTATATGCAATTAAAGGATTTTTGCCTAATTCACCAACACCAGCGAGAATTTTTCCTCTATCAACACTTACCCATACTTGAAAAAATTCACCATTAATAATATCTGGAGTAAAGGTGGATGTTAATTGTTTTGCTTGGGCTTGACCATAAAGAATTGTTGCTTTGTTTCCTTGCGCACCTAATTCTAATTCATATAAAGGTTTATCTGTTCCATAAACCTGTTCTGCTTCATCAATAAATGCAATACGTAAACTGTCTAAACATTTAAACTCTGCAATAAAACCTAACTCTCCTGGAATACGTGCAATAGGATCAAACCAAAAATATCCCCCATCGGCACTTGTCATATTAAGAATATGTGTTTTGTCAAAAACCTCTTTAACACCAAGTAATAATGGTTGATTTTCTTTTACAGAAACAGTCGATTCTTCATCCTTTTTGATGTAAGTAATATCGAGTTTTTTTTCTGATCCTGGTGCAGGATCACCAAAAAACTTGTTCTTACTAAAACGTGCTGCAGGAATTATCAACTGTTCACCCTCAACCATGCTTTGGACAACATTTGTTACATCATAAACTTTGTCTGGTGATTCGATAGAACCCCATGTTGCTTCTAATATTTCTATTTCTGGGATTGAAATTATTTCAATCCTAAATCTTGCAGTATCGTTATAACCAGCAGGAAGAATTGGATCTTTTTTATCGTTTGTTTCTATTTGTTTAAATTTATCTTGAGCTGTTGCAACCAAGTTTAATGTTCCG
>CAZFDQ010000160.1:0-2407 GCA_964518205.1 uncultured Pseudomonadota bacterium
TGTGCAGCAGGAGCTGCTTATTCACCGGCATTAACCGATTTTATTTTTACCACAGAAAAAATTAGTCATCTTTTTGTAACAGGCCCTAACGTTATTGCACAAGCGTTACATCAAAAAATTAATAAAGAAGAATTGGGCGGAACAAATGTCCATGCTCAAAATTCTGGCGTTACACATGTAACAGCGGAAAATGAAAAGCAGTGCTTTGAAAAACTTAAAGCATTGCTTTCATATCTACCTGCAAACTACCGGACACAAAGCGAAGCAATCGAACCTGCAATTCCCGCAAAAGTTGATTTAGAAAAAATAGTACCTCAAGATATGAACAAGGCTTATGATATCAAAAAAATCATTAATGCTGTTTTTGATGCACATTCATTTTTTGAAATTCAAGAAGAGTTTGCTGCAAATATTGTTGTTGGTTTTGCACGCCTTGATGGCAATGTTGTTGGTATTGTTGCAAATCAACCAATAATTAAAGCTGGGACGCTTGATATTGATGCTTCATGCAAAGCAGCAAGATTTATAAACTTTTGCGATAATTTTTCTATTCCAATAATTTCTCTTGTTGATGTTCCTGGATATTTGCCAGGAGTTGATCAAGAACATCAAGGAATTATTCGTCATGGATCTAAACTACTCTATGCATATTCCCGCGCCACAGTGCCTAAAGTTTCACTCATACTGCGCAAAGCTTATGGAGGCGCTTATATTGTGATGGGAAGCAAACATCTTGCCTCAGATTTTAATTTTGCATGGCCTTGCGCACAAATTGCTGTGATGGGTGCAAAAGGTGCCGTTGCTATTTTGCATAGAAAACAAATGAACTCAATTGAAGATGAAAACGAAAAAGCTACTTTGCAAAAAGAATTAGAGACTAAATACGAAGCTGAATTTTTAAATCCTTTTACCGCAACACAACATGGATATATCGATTCAGTCATTGAGCCTAATGATACAAGAAAGCATTTGATTAATGCACTAAAAATTTCTCTTGATAAAGTTGAATTCTTACCTAAAAAGAGGCATGGAAACATTCCTTTGTAACCCTGAGTGCTTTTGCGTAGCTAAAAAAATGCATCAAAGAGTTGACATAAAAAAAAATTATTAGCATATTAACACTTTAAGTTTAGGGTTTGTTTGGGTTTTGGGTTTGTTTGGGGTTTTACTTTATTTTTGTGGGGTTCACTTTTTTATAAATACTTTGTGGGGAATTATGAATAAAAAATTACTGCTTTTGCTTACTGCAGTTTTGTTTTCATCAAATGCATTCTGTTTTAACGCAACAGACTTTGAAGACGCCCGAAAAGGTGGTACAAAACTTACTTTAATAAGAGCAGATTTGAGCAAAGCAAATACACCAGAAAATAATTTAAGAAATGCATACTTATGCGAAGCAAATATGGCACAAGCAAATATGTATGGCTCTGATATGACTAATGCAAAACTTGAAGGCTCTGTCTTATTCGAAACAATTTTTGCAAATGCAGTATTAACAAATTCAAATTTATCAAATTGTTTTTTGCTCGGTGCAAATTTTGAAAATGCAAATTTAGATAGAGCAGATCTTTCTTGCTCTCCAGGATTTTTTAAAAGATTATGGCATGCAATTACCAATAACAACAACTTTAAAGATCAAAATCGCATAAAAGTCAATTTTGAAAATGCAAGCTTAATTCAAACCAACTTAGAAGGTACACAGTTAATAAAAGCAAACTTTAAGCGTGCCGACCTTAGGGGTGCAAATTGTAGCAACTCTATTCTTGCATATGCAAAATTTAAAAAAGCAAAATTAAATAAAACAGATTTTACTGGATCAATTTTATTTGGTGCAAATTTTGAAAAAGCAAATCTTACAGGCGCTATTGTTGAAGACGTAAGCTTTTACGGAGTAAAAGGTTTAAGTGAAAAACAAAAAGACTATTTGGATAAGCGCGGAGCACTACATGTCTACTGGGAATATGAAGAAACTGTTAATGATATTACAAAAGAAGAAGTTGCTGAACTTTTAAGAGATGCTGATACAGCTGATGAGGTTCCTCTTATAGATCTAGTAAATCCAGAAAACACTGCGCTCTGATGTGTGTAAACCATATTCCAGCATGCGCTTAAAAATTTTGTGACATCCCTAGTTATCGATATTAATTGGCCCGGAAACAATTCCGAGCGTTTTTTATGAATTCCCTAAATTCTTGCAAGAAACATCAGTATAATTTACAATTATAATATGAAGATGGTAAATTATATAAGAACAAAAACATTTAAAATCGTTTTATCTCTTGCAGCAGTTGTTAGCATTGCAATTGCTGGATACTTCTATTTCCCTTATTTTATTGAACAACAAAAAGAAATTACAAAAACTTCTTATCCTTTCAGCCGCCCAGACGATAGAGCTGATGAAATAAAG
>CAZFDQ010000161.1:0-2765 GCA_964518205.1 uncultured Pseudomonadota bacterium
ATTTATTTAATTTTTAATTTTAATTTAGTTTTTTAAATAATTTTCAAAAAAAAAGAAAATTTTTAAAAAACTTTTTTGAAAAACCTAACCATGTTTGAATTAGAAAACCTTCTTGTAGCTTACAAAAGCTGTAGGAAAAACAAAAGAAACAGCATTAATGCCTTGGAATATGAATTGGATTATGAAAAGAATTTGTTGGAATTATCAAAAAAATTAAAAAACAGAACATATGAATGTGGAAGAAGTATATGCTTTTCAGTAAAATATCCGAAGTTGCGAGAAGTATTCGCAAGTGAATTTGAAGACAGGGTGATACACCATCTCTTGGTTTTGAAAATGGAGAGTAAATTCGAAAAAACTTTTTCACATAGCTCCTTTGCATGTAGAAAAGGAAAAGGAATGTTAGTAGCAAGTAAGTATTTAAAAAAGATGATGTTGAAAATTACAAAAAATAAAACTCGTAGTGCATATTATGGTCAATTTGATATAAAAAGCTTTTTTATGAGTATAGATAAAGAAATATTGCTTGAAATACTCTTGAGAAAAATAAAGAAGGAATTTAGAAATACAGATGAATTAATATGGTTGGTTGAAAAAGTTGTAAACCATGATCCAACTAAAAACGTTCTGTTTAAAAGTTCAAAATCATTTCTTTCTGAAATACCTGTAGGTAAAAGTCTCTTTAAAATAGCAAAAGGTAAGGGACTGTCCATTGGTAATTTAACAAGCCAATTTTTTGCAAATGTGTATCTAAATGAACTAGATCAATACCTTAAAAGGGAGTTGAAAGTAAAAAACTATGTTAGGTATGTTGATGATATGGTGCTGCTCTCTGAAAATCGGGAAGATTTGATTTTGTGGAGAGAAAAGATAAATGAGTTTTTGAAAAGCAGGTTGAAACTAGAGCTACAACCAACTAAAGATAAGTTCGGAAGCGTTTACTCTGGAATCGACTTTGTGGGCTATGTAACAAAACCAACATATTCTTTAAGTCGTAATAGAGTTGTGAAAAATTTGAAGAACAAGTTGTATTATTTTAATCAAGGCTATATGATTTCAACAAAAAATTCTCAGCAAGAAGTATTACCGATCTCTTTGCCACCAGATAGTGTAAGCATTGAAAGAATGCTTTGTATTGTTAATTCATATTATGGTCATTTAATACATAGCAGTACCTATGGATTAAGGAAAAAACTTTTTGAAAAAAACTTTGGAATCTTGAGAGGTTATTTATGTCCAGTAAATGACTACAAATTTTTTGCATTTCCTGTTTGATGATTAAAAAGAATCCTCCTTTGTATTTAGCCTTGTACAAATTGTTGAAGTATCTCTACGTAGTAGTTAAATATTTTCCTAAAGAACACAAACATACTCTTGGAAAAGATATCCTGTTTTTAGGGTGGGAGGTTTTAGACCTTGTAATTGAGTCTAATGGCATTGAAAATGAAAAGAAACATATCCCATTGACTTCGGCCTGTATATATTTCGATAAGTTGAAAATGAGGCTTAGATTTGCCTACGAATTAAAAATAATTTCTCACAAAAGATATTCTTTTTTGATTGAAATGAATGAAGATATTGGGAATATGCTTTTTGGTTGGAAGAAATGGTCAGAGGACAAAGCCCTCTGACCTTCTTTTTGCTATTACTTTTCTTATTTAAATACCGGGAGACACAACGAACAGCATTATTATTTGTCTTATTGTTGTTGTTGACGTTTCCATTGTTCAGATTTACGTTCCAAGCGTTACTACTATTGTTGGAAACCTCGGAGGAACAATTTCTTTCATTGACTTTAGCTTTTTGAAAAGCTCAATACAGAATTGATTTTTTGAAAAATTCTTTTGATAGTTATACCTTTTTGTTTTGAAGGTGCAATGAACGGATTTAAATGAAAAATACTTACTAAATCAGAGCTTTGAAAGTTGATTTAATAATGTTTTGATTTTACATTATTTGTTACAAAATTCATAATTATTTTGAGTTTTTTGGTAAAAAGGATTATTTTTCAAAACATTGTGTTTTCTTTCTCTTTAAATTCCCAAACCCCCTCTTAAGTGATAAAATACTATATAGTTTTAAATTATTTTTTTGTTTTTCTTTATGTCAGGACATTCTAAATGGTCAAAGATCAAGCATGCTAAAGGGGCTGCAGATGCTAAAAGAGGTAAAATTTTTTCTAAACTTTCTGAACAAATTACCATAGCTGTGAAGGAAGGAGGAGGTGATATTAATAATAATCCATCTTTGCGTTTGCTTGTTGATAAAGCGAAGTCAGAGGCATTGCCGTCTTCAAATATTGAACGAGCCATAAATCGAGGTATGGGTGTTGGTAAGGACGGTGTTGTTTTTGAAGAATGTGTGTATGAAGGTATAGGGCCTGCAGGAGTTTCCTTTGTTTTAGATGTAACTACCGACAACAAAAACAGGGTGGTTGCAGATTTACGCAGATTATTTTCAGATTTTGGTGGAAATCTTGCAGAAGGAGGTTCTTTGCTTTGGAATTTTGAACAAAAAGGTCGTATTGAAGTTAGGTGTGGAAAAATGGAGAAAGGTGAAAAGTATGGAGAAGGTGAGAAGTTTGTATCTGTTGATTGTGAGGAAGTAATGATGGCTTTGATGGATATAGAAGGAATCGTTGATATTGAAGAGGTAGAAGATGATTTGCTTTTTGTTTTTACAGACCCCAAGGATTTAGATTCTGTAAAAAAAAGAATAGAGCCTTTGGGATATGTAATAGATTCTTACAAGTTGGTTCGTGTGGC
>CAZFDQ010000162.1:0-7573 GCA_964518205.1 uncultured Pseudomonadota bacterium
TTAATGTTCCGTTTGTTGCACGATTTAAAAAATAATAATCGGAACCAAGCCTACGAATTATAAAATGTTCTTCTCCAAAATTATCACCATAAAACCCCATTCTTTGTGTAACAACTTTGCCCATATCCTGTGGAGTTGCAGCATGAGCCTGAATATTTTTATTATTCGCAACAGATTGCAAACCAACCCATCCGCCATAACGTACAATTCTAAATTGTGCGCTAAAAGATTCACTGCTATCGCTCTGTGCAAAAAGAAATGGCGCTTTTAGCTCTTTTGTCTCTCCAGCCAAAGAAATTTTCCATGATTCATTTTCACCAATCGCATTATTCAAAGTTATTGTATTCTTTTTAGTTCTTCCTAAATAAGTTTTATCCAAAGACTGAAAAGAGATAAAATCATCTTCTAAGACGGAGGCTCGACTTTCAGCGTTTTGTGAATCTATAATTATCCAAGTTGCTTCTATTTCTGGTGCATTAAAATAACTTACTACTTTATTATTATTAATTCCTACATATTTTTTCCATGTAGACACAAGGCTTACAATATCACCGTATTTCAATTCACGCTTACTATCTGGTTGTTCTGGATCAATTAATGTAAAAACATGCCAAGAACCTGGAGGATTAGGAACTGTAAACAGAGAAAAATTAGAATGAGCTGTTAAAAAATTATTAACGGTTTCAGGCTCTCTTCCTTGCTCACCAGGTACTTCTTGAACAACTCGCAACAAAATATTATCACCATAGTTTAGTTTATTACCAAGTTTACTTTTCTCAATATCTACAACTTCAATATTTTTATCATTACTTACACATTTTAAAGAAACAACTGTTCCTATTGGCAACTCCATCTCAGTAACAGGAGGTTCATAATTTTGAACAACCCATAAAGAATCGGGTTCTTGCTCTTTTGTTGTTCGCACTAATTTTCCAGGTTTTTTGCCACCTGATTTATAATAAAGATTTTCTTTTGTTATTGCATGAACCAAGCGAAAACTATCATCTTTTTTCCAATAACTTCCTGCTTCGTCTCCGTCAATTTCTATAATCCAATTGTTATCTTGCGTTCCAACACCACTAGCTCCTGCAACATTTACATTTTCTTTGTAATTTAAATTTTGTCGTGATTTAAAAGCCTCTAAGCGGATTTTTGAACCTTTTCTTATAGCTTCTCCAGTTTTATATGCTTCTTCTGTTCCATGAGGACCTTTTATGATCCAATAAGTTTTCCAATTTTTGTCATCGCTACATACTACTCGATCACTTGCTGGAACAACTTGTAATTCTTTTTGTCCTTGCTTGTGATAAATTGATATAATTCCTCCATAACGAATTGTGTCATCTTCTGGAATTTCCAATTCAATCTTTTTTTTTTCAGATTTTATTGGATCAATTCGCTGATAAACACTTCTTGGTGGAATTGTTGTAAGGGCAGGTAAAATTTGTGCCCCAGTATATCTAACCTCTTTTTTATTTGAACCAAAACCCACTCTATCGACATCTTCTACATCAGGATCGGCCCATGACATAAAGATATTATCTCCAGGAATACCTTTACCAACAATAATTAAGCCATCACTTAAACAAACCCAATATTGAGGAAAAGATTCTGGATCTTGAGTTTCAATTATTCCCGCCATTGCATCTCTATTTTCTTGACGAGTAACACTAGTTTTTATTACACCCCTTTTTTCAATATAAGATTTTGTATTGTTTTCCCCACCAATAACAATACGATAAGTGTAATCAGCTTCAAATTCTCGTCCTAAAACAACTTGAACATCACCTTCATCCGCTTTTGCTTGAAACAAAAGAGTCATTTGATTTTTAGCAAACTGTGCGTCAATCCAAGCAAAACCAACACTGTTTAAAGGCATCAATTCAATAACATCACCAGTACTAAACGGTAACTCGTTATAACCAACTCCACGAACAGGAGCAGTATCTGGATGGTCAGGAATAGTAATTGGCTTTAAATCATAACCACCACCAGCTGGAATTTGTATATCCCCAATAAAAAGAGGCTCTGATGTTTCGTTGTTTATTTGAATAAGATCGGCACTAAACTGACACAACACATTTTTTGGTAAAAAAAATGTGAGAAATAAAAAGAAAAATATTACTACTTTTTTTTGCATTATAAACTCCTTTATTTATTTCTTAATTAAAATTCAATTTTTAGGTTAATCATTTTCCATTCGATTTATCTACAATTTAGCAAAAAACAACAAACCATTTTAAGGAAAAGAAAATAACTGTTGACTTTTAAACCCTAAAAGAACGTAAAATAATGCTAGCTTGATAATACCAAAATAAATTCAGCACATGCTTAAATATCTTTAAAATTATAGGAAAACTTTTATGAAAAAATTATATATTATATTTTTAACAATTTTAGCAATATTATCTTTTAACAATCTATTACCCCAACAGCAAGAAAAAGAACTTGCAAACATCGCCCCTAAACTAGAAATTATAAAAGGAGAATACGGAATTATAAATAGCACTGTTCATTCTGGTGATCATATTGCATTAAACTGCAAAGACATCAATTGTTGGCTTTTAGGAATTATGCTTGGACCAAGGGATTATTGGGGAACAATCAACGAATATTGGGGAACAATCAACAAAAAAAAATTTTCACCAAAAGGTGTATTTATAATAAAACGATACAAAGATGAACAAAAACCTGGAGCTCCAATTAATTATAACGACGTTGTCACGCTAAAACATGTTTTAACTAATAAATATTTAGGAGAAAGAAGCCATCACCCATATCTTCAAGATCAAATTTTAGAAAAAAACACTCAGTGGGAAATTTTAAATGGCACAGGCAGCATAAAACACCGAAGTGGAACAATTCGGCTTGAATCTCAATCCGAAAATTCCAAATATGATGATGACAAACAATATCTATTGCGTAAATCTAGGAGCTGGAATAGGGGACGTATAAAGGGAAAAGCTGACGATGATAGAATAGATTTTACGGTATACAGAGTTTATTCAAACAACAATTATAATTATACTACTCCCGTTGTCTCCACAGCAAAAGGCAAAAGATCACACGCACAAATACTTGCAAGTCTTATAAGCAACAAAGACCATTTAATAACAGATTTATCTGATGGAATAAACCAAGAAATAAATTTTGATGAACTTTTCCCTATAGATCCAACACCAGGATTATGGAAACAATTAAGAGTAACATACAAACTCGATAGATTGACTTGCGAACCAAAAATATTTGAACAAGCAGATAAAATAATTAAATTACCAACAAAAGATGAATTAATAAAAGCAAAAAGAATTCTAAAAAAACGAACCGACAAAACAGAAAGCCTTAAAAAATTAGGTTTTCAAAAGGCTTCTGAAAATTATAGACTCACAAAAGTGAGTACCGGCAACGGACAAACTTGGGGTTTGAATGATAAAGGTGAAATTTTTAAATGGTATAACAACAAACTATTAAAAGCTCCTGACAAAGCAAAAGAAATTGCTGTTTTCGGTGATCTTGTTTTAATCATCTCACCAAATAATTTTTTGTATAAACTTATAAAAAAAGAGCGAAAATGGGAAAAAGTTTTAAATCAAAAATTTACAAAAGTCAGTATTGCAGATAAAGAAAATGTTTGGCTAATTGATACTGAAGGAAAAGTTTCAATTCTTAATTCTAAAACAAATGAGCTAACTACCGTTGGCCAAAATATTCGCTTAACCGAAATTTCAGCAGCTTCAGACTGGACAGTATTTGGAATTGATAAAGACCAAAACGTTGTTCGTTGGGATGGAGGAAGTGATTACGAACTCGATGAAGGCTGGACAACCCTTACCAACATTAATCCAATTAAAATTAACACAGGGAGCGAAAAATATGTTTATGCTATAAATAACCATGGAAAACTTTATTCGTTTACAGGCCAAGACTGGGAAGAAATAAGAGAAGGATCAGGAGCAGTAGATATTGCAGCAGATGCATCAGGTAATATTTGGTTATTAATTGAAGAAACACCAGGGCTTCCAGGCGGACATGCAATTTATTATAAAACAAGAAATGTTTATGTTTATGGTGATACAATTGCACTACAAGCATACCATAAAAAATTTGTAACGGTTGAACCTGATAGAGAATTAAAGGCCATAACTGGTTGGCCAATAACAATAAACGAATCTGTTACAATTGTAAGCCCTGAAGACGAAACTGGTCCTCTACACTATCAACAAGAAATAGCTCTACGTTCAGTTGATGATACTTATTTAACAGTAGATGAAGAAGGAAATCTTTCTGCAACAGAAACAGAAATCACTGATAATTCAAAATTTAAATTAATAAACGAAGCGGATCCTGAAAGTGAAGATGAAATAGCAAAAGACAGCGAAGCTGCTGTTAATATTGAATCGATTACAACTGGCTTACAACTAGGATCCAAAAGAAAACGTGGCCAAATTTTTGCTGATGATAAACAAGGTGGACTTACAAAACGTTGGCGAATTTTTGAAGGTAAATAAGAGAAAAGCAGCTTAGCTTCAATCAAGGCTAGGCTGCTTTTTAAAATCAAAAAAACCTTATCTTTTTAAAACCTCTTTACATCTAGAACAAAGCTGTCCTTCTTCTGCCTGGGCATCCCATTGCCAACAACGAGGACATTTATTTCCTTTGGCATGTTCAACAAGCACAAAAGCCCAAGGTAGCTCTGTTGCTTCTAAACTATCTTGAGAATCAACCAGTTCAATTTGAGAAACAATAAACCAGTCTTTAAAGAATCTATTTGAATCTTCTTTTTCTTTCAATTCTTTTATAAATGCTTCGATAATCTGCTGCTCATCTCTTTGCGCATTCAAATACAATTTAACTTTTGCTTCCAGCGAATGTTTAATCAAACCAGCTTCACGCTTTTGCTCAATTGCTTTCAACACTGCCTCGCGCAAAATTTCTAACAAATTCCAAACACCTTGCATATGAATAGAATATGTAACAGAAGCTGGAGTTGTTTCTTGAACATCAACAAAGTTTTGTAAATGAATACTTTGTTTTTTATCTGTTTGATAAAAGTCTGAAACTTCTTCAGATAAAAAAGGAGCCATCGGTGCAATCAAACGAATTATTGTATCAAGAATATGATAAATAACAGTTTGTGCGCTTCGACGTAACAAACCATCCGCTTTTTCTACATACAATCTATCTTTACTTATATCAAGATACAAAGCACTAAGGTCATTAACACAATAACTATTAAGTGTATGAAAAACACCTGCAAAATTATAATCTTTATAGTAGTTTAAAACCTTATTATTCAGTTCAAAAAGATTATGTAGCGCATACTGATCAATATGCAAAAGCTCTTCAAAACTTACACCATCTTTTTTGATATCAAAATCATAAAGGTTAGAAAGTAAAAACCTACATGTATTTCTTATTTTACGATAACATTCAGAAACATTTTTTAAAATTCGTTCAGAAATTGCAACATCTCCTTGATAGTCTGAGCTTGCAACCCACAAACGTAAAATGTCTCGGCTATATCTTTTTATAACATCTTGCGGATAAATTACATTGCCTAAAGATTTGGACATCTTTTTGCCTTTTTCATCCACAAAAAAACCGTGTGTTAAAATTGCTTTTGTACAACTTTTACCATTTAAAATCATTGAGCTAAGCAATGAACTTTGAAACCAACCACGATGTTGATCTGAACCTTCCAAATAAAGATCAGCAGGCACACCTAAATTTTCTGGCTCTTTTGCCAATACTGCAAAATGGCTGACACCAGAATCAAACCAAACATCTAAAATATCAGTCTCTTTTTTAAATTGTGACAAATCGTTGTTACCACAATTAGTACACTTAAAGCTTTTATCAACAAGTTGCACTACTTGCACTTCATCCCAAAATTCAATTCCTTCTTTTGCAACATTGTCGGCAACTTTATTTATAAGTTCAGCACTTATGTGTGCATATTCACACTTGTTACAAATTAATGCAGGAATTGGCACACCCCACATTCTTTGACGTGAAATACACCATTCGGTTCTATTGCTTACAAAAGAGCGCAATCTTGCTTTGCCCCAATCAGGAATAAATTCAACATTCTCTATTTCTTTTAATGATTTTTCTACTAAATTATTTTTTTGCAAATCACAAAACCACTGATCAGTTGCTCTAAATATCAAACCATTATGGCAACGCCAACAGTGTGGATAGGAATGTTTTATAGAAGCTTTATGCACCAAGCGGCCAAGCTCTGTTAACTTTTTAAGTACCCAAATTTGACCATCTGTAACTTTCATTCCTTTAAGTTCTTTTGGTTCAATACCCTCAGTGTACCGCCCATCGGCAGAAATTGGAGAAAATATTTCTAAATTATTTTTAACCCCTAAAAAATAATCTTCAGGTCCACATCCAGGAGCAGAATGCAAACATGCAGTCCCTTCATCAAGCAAAACTGAATTATCTAGCAACACAGGAACTTTTAAATTTTCTATAAATACATGATTAACTTTTTGCCCCTGCATGACTTGTGAATCAAATTCTGCTAAAACTTTTTTCTCTATTTTTAGGATTTCACAGATTTTATCAGCTAAATCTTTTGCAACTATAATGGCTTGCTTTTCATTATTTAACTGAAGCACAACATACTTAGCACCCGGATTCAAAACAACTGCACGATTTAATGGCAACGTCCAAGGAGTTGTAGTCCATACCAAAAAGCTAACTTGCGTTTCAGGATCGACATCTGAAAAAAGTTTTTGCGAATCTTTTTTATCAAACGGGAACAAAACATAAATTGATGGATCTTTTCTGTCTTCGTATTCAATTTCAGCAGCAGCCAAAACGGTTTGGCACGATGCACACCATGGAACAGTTTTTCCTTTTCTTTCTATGTAACCACTATCAACAAATTTTGCAAAAGCACGCAGAATTGATGCTTCGTATTCAGGATTCATTGTTACATATGGATGATCCCAATCCATCAAAACACCAAGATCTTCAAACTCTTCTTTTTGCGTTTCAATCCATTTACTTGCATATTCTCTGCAGGCTTTTTTAAAACTTTTTTTATCAAGCTTTTCTTTATGTTCCCCAAGAACTTTGAGTTCAATAGGCAATCCATGGCAATCCCAACCAGGTTTTACAGGAACATGAAAGCCTTGCATCCGTTTATATTTTGTAACAATATCCTTGAGCGTTTTATTTAAAACATGGCCAAGATGCAAATGTCCATTTGCATAAGGAGGACCGTCATGCAACACAAATTTTTTCTCTCCTTTATTGTGATCCCAACTTTTTGCAGCAAGACACTCGTCTTTCCAACGCCTAACAAATTCAGGTTCCTTTGTTGCAGCATGTGCCCGTTGCGAAAAATCGGTTTTAGGCAAATTTAATGTATCTTGATATGGATTTTTATTATTTTTTTTCTCACTCATTTTTTTACCTTGGTTAATAGACAACCCCTGAAGGGGTTGGTGTGTCCGGTCATTCTTTTATACCACGGGTTAAAACCCGAGGCTAATACATATTGCCCATAAAGGGCAAAGAATCTTTTTCTCTATTTTTACCCAACATAACTTTAACA
>CAZFDQ010000163.1:0-2102 GCA_964518205.1 uncultured Pseudomonadota bacterium
TTGTTAAAGGTCCAGGCCAACAAGTATTAATAATTTTTAAAATTTTTTCATTTAAAGTATTAGTATTTATAAAATTTGATAGCTTAGTTTTGTCTGAAATTAGTATTAGGTAGGGCTTATGATTTCTTTTTCCTTTAATTTCATTGATAGCATTAAAACTTTTTTCAGTTAAATTGCCTAACAATCCTAAAATTGTATCGGTTGAAGTAATACAAATTTCGTCATTTTTTAGCGAATTTTTAACATTTCTAATTGTATCAGGATTATCCCAAAAAAGCTTTTTTTTACTAATCATTTTGTCAATTAAATCTTTCGTAATTAAGGGTGAATATTGTTTTTGACAATACCAGCAATATATTTTAAATTAAAACAGTTTTAAATAAATTTCAAAGTTGTAGATAACATTATACCTTATAGTATGCCTTTTGTTGCAGTTTGTATTAGTAGCCTCCATTTGTGGAACAATATAAAATAATGTAATGTTATTGTAAATAAGATTAATTTCATATTAAGCAATTTCAAGGTTTGAGGGGTTGTTGTTATATTTGAAAATTTTAGGGGAATTTGAGAGTAGGTGAATTGAAATTTGAAAAGTAGGTGGTAGGGTTACGGCGAACCATTCGCGATTATTTTACAACTTTGGTTATGCAAGGAGTTGGTGCTGTTTTTGGATTGTATAGAGTTAAAGGATTTATTATGATAACAGGTGCTCAAAAAGTTAAAAAGCCCAGTGGGGGACTGGCAAAAGAGAGAAATTATAGTGAGGTTGTAGAATTTTTAGATTCGCGTAGATATGCTGATTACGATGAAAACGTAATCAAGCGTATGAAGAGTCTTGATCAATACTTTGATAATGTTTCATCTAAAATTGATACAGTTTTAGTTGGTGGAACAAATGGAAAAAGTACTTCGATGCATTTTGCAGCAAAATTATTGAAAGAAGAAGGTTTTAAGGTTGGTGTTGCATATTCCTCACACTTTTTAACCTACAATGAACGCTTTATTGTAGATTTTTCTTCTGTTGTAAATAAAGATTTTACAGACATAGTTAATGAAGTTATCAATGCCGTTGAATTGAATAACATTGATGCAACAACATTCGAAATTTTAACATTGTCATCCTTGCTCTATTTTAAATCGCAAAATGTTGATGTTGCATTATTAGAAGTTGGTTTAGGTGGAAAATTTGATGCAACTAATTTTTGTAATCCAAAAATTTCTGCAGTGACAAGAATTGCTAATGATCACGGTGATATTTTAGGAAATGATCTTGATATGGTTACTTGGGAAATGCTTGAAATTGCACGTCCAGGTAGCTGGTTTATTTCTGCAGAGCAAAGCAAGATTCGTCTTGGCAAAATGAAAGATTGGATCGAAGATCGTGGTGCTAAATGGGCTATGCCGATTAGAAAGCTTGCAAATCTTCCATATATTTATGAACAACTTTATGGAAGAATTGCTTCCCTTGGTGAGCGTATTGCTCAGATTTATGTTGAAGATATTAAAAATAAATTCTCTCCATTCTTGAGAGGTAATTTGTTAGCAACTCAAAAAGGTCAAAGAGGTCGTCCAACTTTAGAAGCAAAACGTCAAGCTGAACTTAACCCAATTAAAACCTTAAAAGGCTTTTGGAACGAACAGTTTGATTTGCTTAAAGGCAGATTTGAACTTTTGGATAAAGAAAAACCTTCAATACTTTTAGATAGTGCACATAACTTAGACGCTTTTGATAATCTTTTCTTAGGGGTTCGTTTATTGCATTATCAAAAACCATTAAAAGGTTTAGCTTTAATAATTAGTTTAAAAAAATGTGTTGACGCAATAGAAAGTTTAAAAGCAATTAGATATTTGCTTAAAAAAGTTAGTGGTCAACTTTATTTTGTTTCTTTTCCTAACTCCGATTGTCATGATGCAACAGAATTAGTTGCACAAGCTAAAGAATTGAGCGTAAAAGCAAGAGCTTGCACATCTTTTGCTCAAGCTTTTGATTCAGCAAAAACTGTTGTTGATGAACGTGATGGTTTAATTTGTATATCGGGTTCAAACGAAATGGTTAGTGAGTATTGGAAGAACAGAGAAATCAAAAAATTATAAAATATATT
>CAZFDQ010000164.1:0-3719 GCA_964518205.1 uncultured Pseudomonadota bacterium
CTTTGGCATGTTTAATTTCTTTTATATGTAATCTTGATCCAGCCTCTTTCATTGGAATATCGAGATATTTATAGATAAAATCAATAATTTTTTGAAGATGTAATAGTTGCTGCAGATTCAGGAGCAGGAGATAGTTCACAAGGTGGAGGCAACCGATTAATTATTGCAAGCAACAAAGAAGATTGGGAACGTCTGGATAAATTTATTGATTTACTAGACAAACCTCAGCCTCAAGTTGCCCTTGAGGTAATGATTGTTGACGTTGGCATAAACACAGAAAAAGAACTTGGAGCTCAGTTTAAAAAGAAACCAGGAGGAGGTCTTGGAGGTGGAATCAATACGAGATTCATGAATCTTAGCTCAATAAACATTAAATCAGGAAATGGCGAAGCGGAAGAAGAATCAACAGATTTTAGCCAACTTCTAACACAAAAAAACCTTGGTGAATCAAATTCAACTTTTATAACAGCTGGAACAGGATCAGACATGTGGGCTGTTGTTAGAAGTATATTAAGCGTAGACAACTTCAATATTATTTCTCAACCATTTATGGTTGTTAATAATTATCAAAAATGTACTATCGACACCCACATAACAAGACGAGTTCCCGGATCATTTAGTGACCCTGCCGCAGGAAGCACTAGAACAGTAAAAACTGATGATATAAAAGCTGGAATTGTAGCAAATATTACTCCTAAAATAAATTCAAATGGAATAGTCGAATTAGACCTAGATATAAAAGTCGATGAATTTCAACAGGATACAGCAGACAGCGATAAGCCAGCAACAACCGATCGAACTTTACAAACAAAAGTAAGAATGGCAACGGGAGAAGTTCTTGTTCTAGGAGGTCTTACCAGAAGTACTTTAAGAGAATACCGTTACAAAACTCCAATTCTTGGCGATATTCCTCTTCTAGGAAATCTTTTTAAAAGCAAATCAAAAGAAAAAGAAAAGAAAAATTTATATATATTCATCCGTCCAAGTATTATAAAACCTCGATTTGATGAAGTTCCTGATAACTACACATTACTAAAACTTGATTACAGCAAATATCAATTGCTTAATGTAGATTCTTATGTAAGTGATAAAGACCCTATTCAGCGATGGTTCTTTAAACCACGCCATCAATCTGCAAAACAAAAAATTTCAGATGCTAGCAAAGGGGTATTCCGACCTATTGATAATTATACTTATGGGCTCAATCAACCTAATTCTGTAAACATAGGGCACGACCCATATTTTAGAGCCAGCGAAACCTTGCGAGATGTAAAAACAATAACTCCAGGAGAAAAAGAGGAAGCTCCAACCTTTAATAAAACCAAAACACCAACTCTTAAAGAAGAAACAACAAAGCCAAAAGAGCGCCAATTTCGCGAACTTTCAGTAATGCCTGAAGCGCCAATGAAAATCCTCGAAGAAAAAACAAACAAAGGTAAAAAAGAAGAATTTAAAACCCTACTTAAATCACACCCACTCCCTACAACATACAGTTCAAAAAAAAAGAAAAAGGAAAAACGTAAATCTTTAAGCGACTTGAAAAGCAGAAGAAGCAGGATATGAAAAAAATATTCATATCAATACCTTTTCCTCTAAAAATTAAAGCGGAACTTGAAAACCAAGAACTAAAAGGACATGATGAAATCATACGAATACTTAGAGCATACAGCAGATGTCAGATTAAAAGTAAACGCAAACTGCCAACATCAACTTTTTAATGCCGCAATCGAAGGTATGGCAAACCTGATAAAACATAATTCATGCCCTACAAAAAATTTTGACCTAAAAGAAAAATTTGAAATCGCCGCTCCTGATTCAACGGCCCTTTTGGTAGATTTTTTATCTGAAGTTTTAACATACTCCCAAGTAAAAAAAGCAGTTTATTGCAAGGCAACATTTAAAAAACTTACAGATAATTTCTTAAAAGCCACAATTTATGGAACAAAAATAGAAAGTTTTGATGAAGACATAAAAGCCGTTACTTATCATGAAGCAGAAATTGTAAAAGACTACAGGGCAATTTGGAAACGGTTATTGTTTTTGATATTTAAGATAATAGAGACCAACCATGATACCAAAAGAAATTCTAAAAAAAATATCCCCCGTATTGTGGGAAATACCAAAAGACTTCCGTCTAGACATGAAAGTCCCTGCACGCTTTTTTGCATCAGAAAAAATGCTTGATGAAATACAAAACGATCGCTCACTCGACCAACTTGTAAACGTTGCAACGCTACGTGAAATTTTAGGAGCAGCTTATGCAATGCCGGACATGCACGAGGGCTACGGTTTTCCAATTGGTGGCGTAGCGGCAACAAAATTTCCTGACGGAGCAATTTCTCCTGGCGGAATTGGTTACGACATCAACTGCGGAGTAAGATTGCTTAAATCTGAAATTTCTTTCGATGACATCAAAGAACATTTTGAAAGTTTAGCTAGAGAAATTTATCATTGGATTCCATCCGGCGTTGGAAGAGGTGGACAATTAAAACTTTCAATCAAGGAACTTGATGATGTTTTAAAAAATGGCGCACAATGGATGCTGCAAAACAATTACGCAACTACACAAGACATTGCCCACATAGAATCAAAAGGGAAGCTCGAAAACGCCGATCCTAATCTTGTTTCTGATCATGCAAAAAAAAGAGGTCTCGACCAACTTGGAACCCTAGGAGCCGGAAATCATTTTGCAGAAGTTGATGTAGTAGATGAAATTTTTGACGAAAAAGCCGCTAAAACTCTAGGGCTTTTTAAAAATCAAATTACAGTTTTAATTCACACCGGCTCACGAGGTTTGGGTCATCAAGTTGCAACAGATTACATAAAGTTAATGATGTCTGTCATGCCAAAATATAAAATAGAAATTCCAGATCGCGAACTCGCGTGTGTTCCTTTTTCTTCAACAGAAGGAAAGAACTACTTTAATGCAATGGCAGCTGCTGCAAATTTTGCATGGGCAAACAGACAAATGATCACGCACCAAGTTCGCCAAGCGTGGAAAAAAGAATTGGGTGATAAAGGAGGAGAATTAACCTTACTTTACGACGTTGCACACAACATGGCAAAAATTGAAACACATGAAATTGATGGCAAACAACAAAAAGTCATCGTTCACCGCAAAGGAGCTACTCGTGCATTCCCATCAAATCATCCAGAAATACCACAAGATTATAAAACTTGTGGGCAACCAGTTTTAATTCCAGGAAGTATGGGAACAGCCTCTTACGTTCTTGTTGGTACAGAAACAGGAATGAAAACTTCTTTTGGTTCTACATGTCATGGTGCTGGAAGAAGAATGTCTCGCCGTGCAGCAAAAAAAGAAGTGCATGGAAAAGAATTAAAAGAAAAATTAGAAAAAAAAGGAATTGTAATCCGCGCTGGATCTATTTCTGGCTTGGCAGAAGAAGCTCCTCAAGCATATAAAGATGTAGACGAAGTTGTTGAAGTTGTAAATGAAGCTGGTATTGCAAAAAAAGTTGCTCGGCTACGCCCTTGCGCTGTTATTAAGGGTTAAAATTATTTATACTTAATACATGAACAAAAAAATTTTAACCTCTAAATTCTTTAATCGCCCCGTCGCAACTGTTGCTCAAGATTTAATAGGAAAATTTCTTGTTCGCAAAGTTGATAATAAAAAAATTTCTTTAATGCTAACAGAAGTTGAGGCATACGATGGATCTCATGATCTTGCAAGCCATGCAAGATTTGGAAAAACAAAA
>CAZFDQ010000165.1:0-2357 GCA_964518205.1 uncultured Pseudomonadota bacterium
CTCTCTCTCTCTCTCTCTCTCTCTACGGGTTCAGGTTTTACAGTTATATAAGAAGTTTTGCAACTGCATAGTGCAGCATATATACATGGGAAAAGAATTTTGTTTTGTGTTTACGTAAGTTTCTGTCATTTAAAGAAGTACAAAAGAATATAGTTTAGAAAATGAAATTTATTAAAACACCAAAACAAAAGTAACAATGAAAAAATTAAACATATTAATGATTCAAGTTTCCGGGCAAAATCAACTGATAAATTAAGGATGTTTTCATTTGTTATCGTGTAATTTTCCCTGCGTTATCCTTCCAATTATTTCATATTAAGTGCTTAATAAAAAATATTCCATTACCGTATGAATCATGCACTTATTTTAAGCTCTTTCTCGGGCAAAAGTTTCATGATTCTCTTCATTATAGTCTCTTCTCTTATTATATCCTGTTGTAATTCAACAAAATCAATGTTCAAAAAATTGCATACAAATTCAATTAATTCCCAAAGCATAGCGATCAAGCGTGATACTAAATCAATTTCTTCTAATTCTCTGGCTAAATTTTCAAACAAACCTCCAATGGTTTGCTGATAATTAATGCGTTTAAAATACCCCAGCATTATATATTGGATCATTGAAATGGTGATATCTGCAATTTGTGCATCAAAGGTATTTGATTGACAATCTGATAAATGCAGGTGCTGTTTGCTATCTTTATAAAACACCTCTATCGACCAACGTATTTGATATATTTCCATTAACTTAATGAAAATCAGCGATAAATTCGTAGTAGCCAGCAAACGCCATGTTTTACACCTGCCCATACGAACAAAAAACAAGTTAAGGCGTATTCCTTGATAAATACAGGGTACTTTGATGTATTGGGCTTTGAGTTTTCTACAGCGCCTGGCCTTACTTTCATAAGTTTTAAGTATATTTTTTACCGGCATTTCTTTACCATTTTTACCCAACTGAACTTTTTGGTTGCTGTTTTTTACCATGGCAATCAGATAAATTCGTCCTTTATGAAGCCGCTGTAATTTGGCCAACAAATCATAACAAAAAAACCATGAGTCAACCAGTACATAATCAGGAATAATGCCTTTTTTTACTGCTCTGCCCAGCATGTCAAGCATACAATCCTTTTTGCTTTTATCGCTTTCCTTACGGCGTTTAAAACCATGGCTTTTAGTGGATACTGCTTTGTTAAACTGTGCCTGGCGTTCTTTTTGATTTAAACCAAATAACGTTCCCTTATTGTAATAGCGTTTTAAAGCATTGTATGCTTTTGTTTTTTCTCCTTTCAGATGGTTCATTTCTGTCTTTGCCTGGCTTAGCTTTTGATTTGTTTCTACTTGTTTTTCTGATGATTGGGTTAACTTTTTCTTGTTGGTATTGGTTGGGTTTTGTTCATAATGGCTTGTATGTTTCAAATGGCTTGCCTGCTTTTTTTGAAGCGATTTTGTAAGCGAAGCTATTTTTGTTTTTTGTTTCGTTATCGCTTTTTCTGATTTATGGTATGCTTTTAGATATTTTTTATGCTTGTTGCCACGTTCACGATGCAAGCTGAAATCTACTGGTATGAAACTTTCCCCGTCCCAAAAACCACAAACCAGTAATTTGTAGCCTAAAATACAAATACCACTTACGTGGTCATGTACCCTACTTACGCGTTCTATTTTCCGTCCGGTTTTTTTCAATACCGTATCATCAAATATCAAGGCTGTCGGGTTATCTGACTGTAATGCGGAGTTGTGATTAATTAAATAAATAAACCGCTTAACGCATAGCATTAACAACTTACGCCAATCAATATGTTCATTATTTTTAACATCATAATATACTTGCTTCTTGCCTTCCACATCAGAACCATTTATACCACAACTCATTAAACGATGTATGGTAGTTACCCCATAAAATGGCAAAACCACAAGAATACTAAGCAAACTACTTACAGCCAGGCCTTTGTCTTTTAAATTATCAAATATGGCCAGATGACGTTTTAGCTGAAACTTTTCTATCACACTTGTCAAAGAACTTACTAATTGTTCAGAATTTGTTCCGATAATTTCTAATTCTGAATTATTTTTTATAATTTTGCTTTGTTGCATAATTCAATAATTTTGGTTTTTGTGTTTTTAACAGCCTCAAAATTAAAAAATTATCCTGAATTATGCAACTTTTTTTATCAATATATTTTGTTGATTATCAGTAATATATGTGTTTTTTGTAAATATCTTATATAGTTGGTTATCAGGCAATAAGTAACTCGGAAACTTCAGTTATTTACTGGTTTTTTTGTTATTTATAAAAAACGTTCTTACTTTAATGCCAAATTAAAAAAACGAAGGAAAACATGAAACACGATTACA
>CAZFDQ010000166.1:0-1946 GCA_964518205.1 uncultured Pseudomonadota bacterium
CTTCTGGGCTTCCTTTTTAGCAAACTTAATCATACCTTCAGAAACATCTCGCCCAACAATAAGTTCCGCTTTTTGTGATAACAATTTAAACCACCTTCCATTTCCACAAGGGCAATCCAAAATTCTTGATTCTTTCTTTACAAAACCCAGAGCGTTGGAAATTGCTTTCTTTTCTCTATGTTTACGAAATTTACCTAAGAAACCTCTGTAATGTTTCCTTTTTTCGTAGTTTACGGCACTTTTTTCGTCATAACTGATTTTGGCGCTGTATGTATTTTTATTATTTTGTTTCATTTATTTTTTTGTAAACTTGATAATGTTTTGAGGCAATGCACTCTAAAGAATATTCATTTTTAATCCTTTCTCTCCCCAAGTTTCCTAACTTATCTCTTAATTCTTTATTGTGGTACAACCTTAAAATAGTATCGGATAATTCCTTACCATCCCCAGCATTTACTATTATACCCCAATCTCCCAATATTTCAGGGATAATTCCAGAATTTGTTCCTATACAAGGCAGAGCTGATGACATTGCTTCTAGTAAGACAATGGCATCATGCTCCTCATGGTATTTGGTTATATGGGAGGGCATAATAAACAAATCAAGGGTTTTTAAAAACTCAGCCACCTCTGACCGGGAAGCTTTAGGTAGGATATGTAACCAAGGATTTTTATTAGATTCTTCTAATAAAAGCTCTTTTAGATTTCCGTTACCTATCAGGGCAAGGTGTAAATCCAGTCCCGAATCCTTTCTTGTTTTTTTAACGGCTTCTAATAATGTTTCAACACCTTTTACTTTATTAAATTTACCAACATAACCTATAACAAAAGTGTTCTTCGACAGATTGAATTTCTTTTTGTAATCTTCTTTTTGGTTTTCTGTTGCTGGACTAAATAAATTAGTATCTATCCCAAACAAAGCACCGATGTGAGTTATTTTATCCGAGTTAAGGTTAAACCTTTCTTTATATAAACTAGCCGTCTTTTGACTGATGGTAATAACGTGATCTACCTTTTTTACAAAATATTTTGCTATTGCGTCTTTTATTTTTGTCAAAAAACCATATTCTGTATATGTATTCTGCTTAGCGGTACAAATTATAGGCGTTTTTCTTCTGAATATATTTCTAAAAATAAGTGTTTGGATAAAAATCAAATTCCAAGGATCATATTCTATATGTACAACATCCGGTTTAAATTTCTTGAAGTTAAAATCTTTTGAAAGGAGTAGGTATTGAGAAGAAGGAAATTGGATTTTTTTATATGATTTTATAGACAGGGAATCATTAACTGTATTCTTGTCGTTTTTCTCTAGTGATGTACTAGGCGAAATAATTTCTAATTGTATATTCTTGCTAAGAGTGTCTATCTTCTTGTAATTTTCTTCGTTTAAATAATTGTGCGAAATAACTGATATTTTTAATTTATTTTCTTCCATATTTTTTTATATATTTAAACCGTGCAGGAAATTTTATAATATCAAAAGTAATTGGCTTCGCATATCTGATACACCCCACTAAATAAGCAATTAGGGTATAAAGGCATTTATTCCACCAATAATTAATGTTGTGAATAGCTGCTAAAGAATATTCATGAACTGTAGCCAAGTGAGGCAGGTAAAGGTAAAAGAAGTTCATTTCCTTTTTTTTAGACCATCTAGTTAATCTTCTAAGTTCCGCTTCCTCCTGGTTCTCTTCCCTATGAATTCTCATGTAAAGCAACTCCTCTTCTATTTGAGCAAATTCTCCTTGGAACGCCATTTCTGTTCTTAAAACATGGTCAGGGCCTAAAACATATAAATAACGTCTTGTTTTTTTTAATTTGTCAGTTTTTATAACTCCATAGAAAACGTGATCGCACAGAATCCAAATTGATTTAATAAATCTTATAAACTTTGGATTATTTAATGTATTTAATTTCTTTTTATCTAATTTTATCTCGTCACC
>CAZFDQ010000167.1:0-4228 GCA_964518205.1 uncultured Pseudomonadota bacterium
CCTCCACAGCTTTTGATTATACGCCAACTTTCGCATCCAAAGTAACGCAAAATATGCAAGAACTTGACGCCTTGTAGTTTTTAAACTACGATCATATTATGAACAATATAAAAATTTTTATTTATGTATCCAAAAATGGCAAAGAACCTTTTTCTAATTGGTTAGCTAAACTTGATTTAAAAACAAGAGCAATTGTTAGAACAAAATTAAACAGAATTAAGCTTGGTAACTTTGGAGATACAAAAAGAATAAAAAACGGAGAAGGTGTTTGGGAATTTCGAATAAATCATGGCCCTGGCTACAGAATTTATTTTGGGAAAAAAGGTTCTATATTTATTGTTCTTTTGGCAGGTGGAAATAAAAAGAGCCAAAAACGAGATATTTTAAAAGCAAAACAATATTGGCTTGAATGTAAGGATTTAAATTATGAATAAAAGACTCAGAAACTATCAAGAAAAATTATTACAAGATTTACAAGATCCACAAGAAGCACAAGCCTACCTTAATGCAGCGCTCATGGATGAAGATCCTCGTATTTTTTTATTAGCATTAAAAAATGTTATCGAGGCTCAAGGCATCGGAATGACAAAACTTGCCCAAGAAACAAATCTTAACAGAGAAAATCTATATCGCATGTTTTCAAAAAAAGGCAACCCTAAAATATCTAACATCATTCCTGTTCTTAATGTTTTAGGATTAAATCTCGCTGTTCAAACTGACGATCGCAGATAAAAACTACCTCAACAAAATCGTCACCACCACCGGCAGCAGCATATAAAAAGCAAACCTCCACAACTTTTGATTATGCGCAAGACAACGCATCCAAAGCTTTTGAATTATCATCTAACATAAGATATAATAAAAAACAGTTCACAATTATAATATCATTATTTAGGGATAAAAAAATGAAAAAGAATCCTTTAGAAAATGAAATAACACCTCAATATATAATAGATAAAAAAGGTAAAAAAACCGCAATTATTTTAAGCATAAAAACTTATGAAAAACTTTTGGAAGAATTTGAAGATTTATATTTAGGACGAGTTGCTCAAGAAATTCTAAAAAATGATACCGAAGTATATACACTTGAAGAAGTGGAAAAAGAACTCCACAACAAAAGGAAGAAAACAAAATAAAAATCATGCTTCAAAACAATCAATTCAAAATAACACTTGTTGGAAATGCTTGCAAAAATCTACAGCGGCTTCCTAAAAAAATACAAGACAAAGTTCTTGCTCAATTAAAATTACTAGCAAGCAACCAAAAGTCTTTGGATATTAAAAAATTACAAGATCTTCCGTTTCTTTATAGAATCAAAGTTGATTCTTATCGAATTATCTATAAAAAAGATTCAAAACAAAAAACATATTCTGTTGCACTTATTTGTCACAGGCAAAAAGTATATAAATTAATTAAAAACCTGGTTGGATTACTTTAACAAAATCGTCACCACCACCGGCAGCAGCATATAAAAACCAAACCTCCACAACTTTTGTGAATACGCCAACCTTTGCATCCAAAGCAAAGCAAAATAAGCAAGAACAGTTGAGAGCAAAAATACAAAATTAACTTGCATAGTAAAAAGTTTAAAAAAATTAGGTTTAAAAAAAAGCTTCACCAAACCCAAAACAAATCCTGGAATAATTAACGGCATTTGAATTAAAAATGTAATCTCAAATGCACGACGTGGATTAATGCGCAAAATTCGTGCGGTTGCATAAACTGCTGCAAAGCGCGAAAGGCCTGGGAACAAAAAGGCCATGCCTTGGGCGAGGCCGAGAATAAGATAAACCACTACATTTTTCCTATTTAAGCCTGTGTAAACAGCCGTCCTTGTGGTAGCCCCACCCGTCAACGTGTGGGCTACAAATAAAACACCCCCAGTCAAACAAAAACCAAACAACAATGTCCAATCAGATTGATACCACCCAAAGTTTTTAAAGTATGGTTTTGCAATCCAACACATGCCTGCAATAAATGTTGTTAAAACTAAATATAAAAATAGGCGCAGAATTATTTTTAAAAAAGCTTTTTGGCTTGGTTTAAGGTTAGAACCGTTCGTACCCGTTCGATTCCGCGCCTTTGGCGCTTCACTCAGGGCGAACGGTTGTTTTTCTTTTCTTCCTAACTTATTTATATTTTGACCTGGCTTAAGCATGGTTTTAACCATGCTATTTTGAAGCAGCCCTATACGCAGCATGCCCCCTAGGGCTGCAAGCTTTGGGCAAAACTCCTTCCAAAACACAACCATTATCACCAAAATAGTTGGCCCGTGCAAAAAGTGGTCAAAAAAATCGGGCAACTCAAAATTTGTATAACCAAATTTTGATAAAAACTTTTCAAGTAAAGCAACATGGCCTGAGCTTGAAACTGGAAATGATTCTATTAATATTTGAACAAAGATAATTAAGATAACTGGATTCAAAAGTTTGCCTTTCAAAAATAATTTTAGCATTTTGGATTTATGAATATAAAAATATTATACAAAGAACACCCCAGAAACTCAAAAATACAAAGCTTTGAATTCTGTGTAGACACTCTTTGGAAATTCTTGCAACCTTACCATCAAAACTTAACCTCCAACTTTAACTTTAAAAAAAATATATCGAATTCCAAAATAAATTTTACCTTTTAAAAATGGGCACATTTTCAATACAGGCTTCCATCCACAACATCCAAACATCGATTAATGTAAAAAAACTCTTGATATATCTTTTAGGACCAGTTAACATTAACAACGTTACACCTGGTAAAGCGATCTTGAAATTATTTGTCTTTGAATTAAAAGAGAGATTGACTCATTGGAATTGTCATACTACAAGTTCAGGATGACGACGAACAAAAATACAAAGACGACCACCGACAGGCAATACAAAAAACATACGAAGAAGAAAAAAGCACCTGGTAAAGCAAAATTTAATCTTGCGTTTTATTACAAACATTAGGTTGGGTATCAGTTAAACACTTGATAAAAAGAAAGGAGGAGGAGAGAAATCAAACACATTCTTTATTTTCATCATGTTAAGAGTTTTATTTTTTTTTGAAGGTAGGCATTTGGCGTCTGGTAAACGCCAAAAACATCCTTGCTTTCGCGTAGTAAATTCAAACTCTTTGGTTTTAAACTAGGCATCTAAAGCCGAAGTTGTTTTGAAATTTTTGTTAAATGTAATTGTATAAACAGTTAGTTGAAGCCTTAATAAGCATCCTTCGACAAGCTCCCGCCGACGCCAAAGCTATGGCGGACAGGCAGGATGAGCGAACGAAGGTTGCTGTTTTAGGGTAGCCCAATGCGCAACATACCCCAACGGGGTTGTAAGCTTTGGGATCACAAGGAAAAGGAAATCATGAAAAAAATCTTAAAAAGTGCACTTCTCTTAGCACTTTGCGCAACAGGCGCACAAGCTGCAACCAACAAGACATTCCTTATGCCACGTTCACACGGCGTAAACTTGGCTATGGAATACACAACATGGAATGAACTTTTGCAAACAAAAGATGAAGATCGTTTTGGTGCAAACTTTCAAGTAACAGGATTCTATCAAGATTCAACAAACGAAAGTGATATTGGTAAATACTTTGGTGTTGCAAACAAGAACTTCTTTGAAGTTAAACGCGGCACAAATGGTGATGTTTCAGGTGGATTACTTGTTCATAATTATAATCAAGTAGGCGATTTTCTTGGCGCAAAAGTTACACTTGAACCAGAACAAAAAGCTTATGGCGTAAGAATTGATTACTACCAAGATTTAGAAAAAATCTTAAAAGGTCTTTTCTTTAAAGTTGCTCTTCCAATCGTACACGTAGAAAATGACATGCAAGTTAAATTTTCAGACAAAGGCACCGAGTTATTAGGAACAAACATTGAAAAATTCTTTAAAGGAACATACGAAGGTACAGAAGCCAACGCCCAAGCAAAACTTACACACGCTTTAATCGACGGCACATCACACGATTCAACAGGTGTTGCAGACATCGACTTTGTTCTTGGTTATAAATTTTTGGACAAAGAAAAATATCATGCATCTATCAATCTTGGTTTAACAATTCCTGTCGGCGACGAAGCTGATGGCAAATATGTTTTTGAACCAATTGTTGGTAATGGCAACCATTGGGCATTTGGCGGTGGATTAGACTTTGGTGCAAAATTGTGGGATGACGAAGATCAAAATATCAAACTTGCAATGGCATTAAACTACAGATATTTGTTTGAAGGCACAGAAAAAAGAAC
>CAZFDQ010000168.1:0-4802 GCA_964518205.1 uncultured Pseudomonadota bacterium
TGTAGATAGTATTCTAACCAAAAGAGGTTTTAAAAATGTTCATTTTATAATTTTTTTTGAGGTTTTTTATGAGTAATAATAGCCAAAATAGTGGAAAAATTGGTTTAGCTGCTGCTGTTTCTATTAGTGTTAATGCTATGATTGGGGCTGGTGTTTTGGTTGTACCAACTGTTCTTTCAGCCATTGTAGGGCCTGGTGGTATTATTTCAGCACTTCTTACAATTTTTTGTATTTTATGCATTGGTCTTTCTTTGGGGCGCCTTGCAGAAACTTATCCTGGAGAAGGTTGGACTTATTTATACCCTTCAAAATGGGCTGGACACAAAGCAGGAGTTGTTGCTTCTTTTGCTTATTTGATTGGAATAATTTTTGGAATGGGTGTTCTGGTACAGCAAGCAGGTGTTTGGTGCAGCAGGTTTATACCTTTTATTGCTCCTCGACCTTTAGGTATTTTGATTATGTTGATATTGATGGGATTTGTTCTTGCCGGAGCAAAAACATCATCTTGGGTTCAATATCTTATTGCTGTTATGGTTGTAGGCCCTTTAATGTTAACAGCAATTTTTTGTTGGTTTAATTTTAACCCTACTCTTACAACTCCATTTTTGCCTTTTGGATTTACTTCTATTTTTAAAGCAATTCCAACTATATTATTTGGAATGTTAGGTTTTGAAAGTATTGTTTCTCTTTATCCTATAGTTAAAAACCCACACGAAAATGTTTTTAGGGCTTTTATTTTATCAATAGCAATTGTTGGTCTTTTATATATTTTATTTTATTACGGAATTTTATTTTCTGTACCAAAAAGCTTTTTTGCTGGTGGTTTACAAGAAACTCTTGCAAGTGTTATTGCTAAGTTTTTTTCTCAAGCTGGTTTTTTATCTGTCCTTTTATTAGTTGGTGCTGTATTTGGAATTATTGGAACATTGCATTCTATGTTGTGGTCGGTTAGTTCATTATTTACTGGGGTTCTTGTTTTATCCAAGTCAAAATTTATTAACAATATGTTAGAGAAAAAAATTTGGAATAGAAATATTAGTATTGTTGTAACAGCTTTATTGATGATTTCTTTTGCTTTAATTTTGCCAGGAGAAAGCTTATTGCCTCTTGCTGTATTATTGATTGTTCCTGCATATGTTTTGTCTATTTCGGCTTTGTTTTTTAGAAAAGAAGAATGGGCATCTGGTAAAAATATTATAACTTTAGTTGGGTTAATTGGTGGTGGTTTGATTTTTTATTTTGCAGCACAAGCGTCAATTGCGGCGATGTTTTAGGGCCCAAAGCTTAAAGCCCTATGGGGCATTTTGCGCATTGGGCTACCTCAATATCGCATTGCTAAAGCAACGCTTTTAAGGATAATTTATCTTTCTTGACTCAACCATTTTATTAGTGATATAAATTAATAGCGATTTGTAATAGAGGTTAATAATAAAAAATTTAAATTAAGCTATGCATCCTCCTTCGTTGAAACTTCGGAGGACAGGTAGGCATAGCGTCATTGAGGTAGCCCAATGCGCAAAATGCCCCATAGGGGCTTTAAGCTTTGGGTGGTCACAAAGAAAGGATAGCGAATGAAGCGCTTCGCTTTAATAAAAATTATAAGCATTACAATTTTGTTTTCTATTTTTCTTGTTGATACAACTTTACCAACTCCATGGAACAATCAATACGATCCTGTTGCATTTCATACAGCTTTTGGCTCTAATAAATTTTATTCTAGAAAAGATAAGTTTGCTGTAAGTCTTAACCTGTCTCCATTCTATCAACACGCTTCTGGTTCAAGAAATTCTAAGGGCAGAAAAGTGCCAGAAGGTGATATGTTTGGTAGATGGAATATGTTTGGTTTGTTTTATGGTGGAGAAAACGAAGGAATGCCTATTGGAAAAGAATGGGCTGATTATACTAATTTAAATAATGCAAAAACCGAAGTTAAAAAAATAGAGGGAAGAACCTTAAAAGATTTTACAAACGAAGCAGTATTTAATCCTGATACGGATACCTTTGGTTTATATAGTATTGAGCTTGATTATGAAAAAGTAGGTGTGCGTGGGCAGTTTAATTTTGATTTTGGATTTGGTTTTGGGCTGAATATTAAAGGTGGTGTTGTTGAGTATAGACAAGTGCCAACTTTTAATTTAGATGAAACGTTAACAGATACCACTTCAGATATAAAAGATCCTTTGAAGCAGTACTTGATGGGGACTAAACCCCGTAAAGAAATAGCAAAAGAGATTGACCTTGATATAGACGAATACAGAAGTATAACTTTAGAAGACACACATCTTCAACTTTATTGGAATTTTCCTTTTGATCTTAAAGACGAAGAAGATGAACATATTGTAACATGGATACCATACCTTTCTGTTGGTTGTTGGATGCCAACAGGTAAAACAAAAAAACAAGATATTGCATTTTCATTGCCAACAGGAAATGATGGATTTATTGGTTTTACATTAGAAGGTGCGCTTAATTTTGATTTTCCTAACATGCTTCAGTTTGGGGTGGGAAGTGGAATTGTTTTGTATGCTTCAAAAAATTATACAAATTATCGTGTGCCATCTAGTGAATACCAATCAGGAATTTACCCATGGAAGGCTCCCATCAGAAAGAAACCCGGTCCGGTTTGGTATATAAACTTTTCATTCAAAGCTGATGATATTGTAGATAATCTTTCTTTCTTCTTTGATTACATCTATACACAGCATCAACGTGATTCAATAACAGTTATGACTGGAAGTAAAGAGCGAAATGAGTATTTTGAAGTTGAAAAATTAAAAGAAGAATCTAGATGGAAAGCGGGCACAATTCATGCTGGCTTGAACTATAAAGTCACCCCTGGCCTTGAATTCGGCGCATCGTTCCAAGCTCCAATTAGTGGGGTTCGAGTTTATAGGGATGTAACCGTAATGGGAACGATGACATTTAATTTTTGATCCACAGCTTCTACCATTACAAGGCTCTTTTGCTTATGTCACGGCTATGGCGGACAGTCCTTTCTTTGCCCTGTGGGCTTTAAAAACACTCGGGATGATATCCTAAAGGACATTTAATTTATAAAAATAATCGATAGTCGGTATTAAAAACTTTAGCAAGCTTTTTTGCTAATTTTTTTCCGATAGCTCTTTTTCCATTTTCAATTTGGGAAACGTGTGCTTGATGAATATTAAGTTTTTTTGCAAGTTCTGTTTGTGTTAATTCTTCTCGAGCTCGTAATCCTCGAATTGTGGTCCCGATTTTTCCATATTTTTTATTAAGAGTTTTAAAAACTTCATTTGCAGGAACAAGAATATTTTCTTTTTGTTTTATTTGAAGTGATCTTAGAAAAGCAAGAAGGATAGGTGAAACTTTTCGAGGTAAAATAAATTTTTGTTGTGTGGTTCCTTGTACTATTATTTCAATTAAATTATTAGTATGGGGCTTTTTCGTGTGTGCCGACATAATAAACCTCAATGATTTTTATTTTTTTATCTTTTACTTCCCAGCATACAACATAAGTTGGTTTTCCTTGTTTTACGTGGCAGTGATAAATGTTTTTAGTTCCTTTTAGTCGGCCAAAATTTTTCCATCTATGACGTAAAGGTCCGAGTAATTCCATTTCATGGGTTAAAGCATGTGTTGCTGTTATCACGTTTTTGGGTAATTTACTAAGTTGTTTTACAGCGTATTTTGTGAAAAATACTTACCAACCCATATTTTTCTTAAATGAATTTTTAAAAATTATTATTATGCAGTTATGTTTAAATATATCATTTTTTGGTATATTTGTCGAGTGTTATTTTTTTGTATTAATACTAATATGTTTTAGTTCCGCCCAAAACCCTTCCAATTAGTCGAAAAATAGTCTATAATGGTTTTTAGGTAGTTTTATTAAGTTTAATTATGAAATCATCCCGAGTGCCCGCCAACCTGTCCTCCAAAGCCTTGGCGAAGGGGGAAGCTTTAGCGACGGCGGATATCGAGGGAAAAGGCGGTGTTTTTTAGTCATGGCTAAAAAGATTTTTAACATTGAAGTTCATGTTGGTGAAAACTTGGAAAAAAGCCTTAAACAACTTAAAAAGAAAGTTGAACGTGAAGGCGTTGTTCGAGATATGAAAAGACTTGTTTATCACGAACCTGAAACACAAAAAAGACGTAAAAGACTTATGCGAGCCATAAAAAACAACTTTATTAAGAGCGCAGAAAGTTTTCTTAAGTAATTTTTTTACAAAACATTTTTAATTATTTTTTCATACTGTCATGAAATATGGATCTGGTGTTTCTCAGCGGAAAAGAGAGCAAAAGACTGCTCTTTATTTGCGCGAAATTTCTTCGTTAGTTCAAACTTTGTCTTTAGATGAGCCTGTGTTGCAAAAGGTTTATGTAACACGTGTTGAGCTTTCTAAAGATTATAAAGTTTGCTATGTCTATTTTTCTACTTATAAAGGTAGATTCGATTTTGATGAAGCTTTGCAAGTTTTAAAGCTTTATAAATCTTCTTTACGAAAAGCATTAGCAAGCACAATTACTGGAAAGTATGTTCCAGAGTTACGTTTTTTATATGATGAAACCAAAGAAAAAGAACGAAGTCTTCTGGATCTTTTAGATAAGGTTAAAGAAGAAGAGTAAAGACTGTCACCCCTGAAGGGGGTTGTGTTTTGTGGGGATTGTTGAACCACGCACTGAAGTGCGAGGCTAAAAACCATAGTCCCTTCGGGACATACTTAAAAAATGGGATTTGGGAAGTCTAGCTTGAACCACACATTGAAGTGCGAGGCTAAAAACCATAGTCCCTTCGGGATATACTTAAAAAATGGATTTGGGAA
>CAZFDQ010000169.1:0-3067 GCA_964518205.1 uncultured Pseudomonadota bacterium
AGCGGCATCTGAGCTTTTAAAAACTAATAAATTTGATGTAAAAATTTTGGAAAAAGATTCTATTGTTGGTGGACTTTCTAGAACAACAGAATATAAAGGTTGCAAGTTTGATATTGGGCCACATCATTTTATTACAGAATCAGGAAAGATAGAAAAATGGTGGCTTGATTTAATGAAGAAAGAAAAGGAAAAGGGAAATGAGTTTTTAGCTCTTAGGCGATTTACTCGAATTTATTATAAAAAACATTTTTTTAATTATCCATTGCAACCGCTGAATGTTTTGCGTGGGCTTAGTATTTTTGAATGCATCAGCTGTATTTTAAGTTATATAAAAATTCGTTTGTTTCCTGTTAAAAATGTTAAAACATTTCAAGATTGGGTAACCAACAAATTTGGTTACAGATTATTTAGTATTTTTTTTAAAACTTACACTGAAAAACTTTGGGGGATAGAGTGTACCAAAATTTCTTCTGATTGGGCATCTCAGCGAATAAAAGGGTTTTCGTTATCTAAAGCAATTTTTTATGCTTTTTTTGGAAGATGGTTTAAGAAAAATGCTCCAAGAACATTGAGCGATAAATTTTATTATCCTAAAAAAGGAGCAGGAACTTTGTGGCAAAGAGTTGCAGATAATGTTTCTGGTTACAAGTATGGTCAGATAAATTTAAAAGAAGAAGTTGTAAGCATTGAACATAAAAATAATAAAATTGTATCTGTTGCAACAGCAACAAATCGACATGCAAAAAATTTGACAACAAAGATATTAGAATATGAGGGGGATTATTTTTTCTCTACAATGCCTTTAAAAGATTTGGTTTTATCTTTAACCCCTAAAGCCCCTGATGATGTTTTGTATGCAGCTAAAAAATTGCTTTATCGGGCTTTGATTACTGTTAATTTGATTGTTGATAAAAAAGATATTTGTCCGGATCATTGGTTATATATTCATGAAAAAGAGGTTTCTTTGGTTCGCATAGGTAATATGAATAATTTTTCATTAAAGATGGTGGATAGTGGTGAACGTACTGCTTTGAGTTTAGAATATTTTTCGTTTACTAATACTTCGATCTGGAAGAAATCAGATAAAGATTTATTGAAACTTGGTAAAAACGAATTAGAAAAAATTGGATTGGTGAAAAAAGATAAAATTCTTGATGGAATGGTGATACGAGAAAAAGAAGCTTATCCGGTTTATGATCAAAATTATAAAGATTACTTGAATGTAGTTTTAGATTATCTTTCACAATTTTCTAATTTAAAGTTGATGGGTAGAAATGGTTTGCATAAATATAACAACATGGATATTGCAATGCTTTCTGCCATGGATGCAGTTGATAGTGTATTAGAGAATGAGAGAAAAAGAGTTGTGGTGCGAGAAGAAGAAAAGATTGAGCAAGTTAGGATTTAACAAAATAATTGGATCCTGAAACAAGTTCAGGATGACGACGCTTGTTGTTTTACGGTATTTAACTCAGCCTTGTCATTCTGAACTTGTTTCAGGATCCACAACTATACTAGATGTTTTTATGAAATATAAATATTATTTAATATCTTTCTCGGTTTTATTCATCTTATTTTCAATCTTTTTATATAAAAACGTCTCACACATAAAACCACATCAAGATATAGATTCTTCTGCTTACCTTGTAAATGCGCAGCGTTTTTATCAAACAAATAGTTTTGTAGATCCTGCAAATCCAAAGGCTATTCCTTATTATGCATTAGGGTATGCTTTTTTTATTGGTCTGGTTTATAAAATTTTTGGTGTAAGTAATTTTTATGTTATTTGGTTACAAGTACTACTTGCGTTACTTACGGGTTTTTTGATTTTTGGAACAACACGGCTTTTGTTTAATAAAAAAACGGCATTAATTTCTTTTATTTTGTTTTCTTTAAATGTGGGGTTTTTAACCTTTTCTCAGTTTATTTTAACCGAAGTGCTACTTGCTTTTTTGTATACTTTATTTTTGTATTTATTTGTCTTATTTATGAAAAAACAAAAGTTGTTGCACCTTGTTTTTTCTTGTTTGATCTTAGGTCTTTCTGTTGCTGTAAAACCAGCAGCTCTTTATTTTATATTTTTTTTAATCTTGTTTGTTTTGCTTTTTTTAGAAAACAAATTAAAACATATAATTTTGATTTGTATTTCTTTTTATTTACCAATAACTGGTTACATGCTTTTTAATAAAATTGCTTATAATAACTTTGCTGTTGCTCCTTTAGGCAATGAAAATTTTTATTTTTATTTTTTCCCTAAAGTTTTAGCAAAAGACAAAGGCTCCGATTATTTAACAGAAAAAGCCCATCTATCTTCTCTTTTGACCGGTGAGAAAATGGAGGCGCAGAGTTGGAATAAGATTAAAGAGCTTTTTATATCGCATCTTAAAAAAAATCCAATTCTTTTTGTGCGAGTTTGGTTACAAAATGTTGCAAAAACTTTATTTGGTCTTTTTACAACAAACTTGAAGGTTTTAGTTGAACCTGGATTGCGAGGAGGAGATGTATCTTTTTTTAAGACTGAGGGGAGTTTTGTTCAAAGAATTTGGGGTTATATTGCGGCAGGAACGCTGTTTGGATGGGTTAAGGCTGTAGGAGTATTAGAAGGTTTGTGGACAATTTTACGATATATTTTGTGTTTAATAGCATTGATTTTTTTATTACTGAAAAAAAGATGGGCTACAATATTTTTGTTAATTAGTTTTGTTTTTTACTTTTCAATGATTACTGGGCATGATGGATGTGCGCGATTTAGAATGATGTTTGAATCAGCATTAATAATTTTAGCATCTCCTTCGATATACCTGTTATTTTTTAAAAAATGTGAAATGGAATAAGTAATGAAAAACACAAATTTTGTCATTTTATCTGGCGGAGGAGGAGAAAGGCTTTGGCCGTTGAGTAGAAAAAATAAGCCAAAACAATTTATTCCATTTTTAGGTGAAAAATCGTTGTTAGAGCAGACCATAGAAAGAATTAGTCCATTGGTAAAAAATGAAAACAAAATTGGAGTAATTACTAACAAAAAACAGGTTGCTCAAGTTTTGCAAGCAACCTCAAGAAAGTTAGA
>CAZFDQ010000170.1:0-3421 GCA_964518205.1 uncultured Pseudomonadota bacterium
CTAGCCTTACGAATTTTATAAACTTTCTAACTTTACAAACTCAGTTAGCTTCCCAAGCTGGGGGAGAAGTGGTTTAATGGGAGGTGGGTGAAATTACGTTGTTAATTACTTACCGATAAAACTATGCCGTTTTAGGTTTTTACGGTGAGAATTGAGATTTAAATAATAAGAAATTAGAAAATACTATGTCAGAGAAACAAAAGAAGACACTGGAAAAACAATTATGGGGTGTGGCGAATGTTTTACGTGGCAAAATGAATGCTGATGAATATAAAAATTATATTCTCGGATTTATATTCTATAAATATCTTTCTGAAAAGTTAGAACATTATGTCAATAAAAAATTGCTTGCTAATGAAGATTTTAAATTTGCCGAGATAAAAGAAAACACCAAGAAAGGCAAGGAATATCTAAAACATATTAAAAATGGCTGCATTGATTATCTCGGTTTTTTCTTAAAACCGACAGAACTTTTCAGTTATCTTGTTAAGAAGGGCAAAGGTGAGACTAAAGATCAAAATACTTTTATCTTGGAAAATCTTAAAAATGTTTTAAATACCATTGAACAAACTTCAATGGGTACTGCTAGTGAGGACGATTTTAAAGGCCTCTTTGACGATGTTGATTTAACTTCTACAAAACTTGGCTCTCGCGAAAAGCAAAAAAATGATGTTGTAATTGAAATTCTAAGCATTTTAAATGGAATTGATTTTAAGCTTAAAGACTCAAAAAGCGATCTTCTTGGAGACGCTTATGAATATTTGCTCGGTGAATTCGCGGCCGGCGCCGGTAAAAAAGGCGGTGAATTTTATACTCCCGCTCAGGTGTCGCGCCTGCTTGCAAGAATTGTTTCACAAGGGAAAAAACAAATACGGTCAGTTCTTGATCCAACCTGTGGTTCCGGTTCGCTTTTGCTCCGAATTGGAGATTATGCAGAAGTAGCTGATTATTTTGGGCAGGAACTCAATCCAACTACTTATAACTTAGGGCGGATGAATATGATTTTGCATGGAGTACATTTTGATCATTTTAATATTCGTCAAGGAGACGCCCTGCAAGAAGACATGCATGCAGATCTTAAAGCGGAAGCAATTGTCGCTAATCCGCCATTTTCCGCAAAATGGAAAGGTGATAAAGATCCTCAGTTAGTAAATGATGATAGATTTTCTCAATATGGCCGTTTAGCGCCAAAAAATAAAGCGGATTATGCGTTTGTTACCCACATGCTTTATCATCTTGCCGACAATGGAATAATGGCAGTTGTTTTACCGCATGGCGTGCTTTTTCGCGCTAGCGCTGAAGGGCAAATTAGAAAATACATTATTGAAAAACAAAATTATCTTGATGCGGTAATTGGCTTACCTCCAAACCTATTTTATGGAACTTCAATTCCCGCCACTGTATTGGTATTTAAAAAATGCCGTCGGGACGATGAAGATATTTTGTTTATTGACGCTTCTAAAGAATTTGAAAAAGGGAAAAATCAAAATAAATTGACTGATAAAAATATTGAGAAGATTTTTAATACTTATAAAAATCGTAAAGAAGTAAAAAAATATTCTCATGAAGCAAGTTTAGATGAAATCAAAGAAAATGAGTACAATCTTAATATTCCAAGATATGTTGATACATTTGAGGAAGAGAAAATTATTAACATCAAGACTGTGTCTAAGGAGTTAAAGAAATTAAATACAGATGAAGTAAAATTGCAAAGTAAAATTGCAAAATTTTGCAATGAGTTGAAAATTGATAAACCTTTTTAAAAATATGGATTGGCAAACATTTACAGTCACAATATTAAGTTCAAGTGTTGTGGCTACCTTTTTGACAACATTAATTAATGGGTTGATGAATTATCAAACTAAGATTAAAGCAATCAGAGAGGCTGGATTATATTTGAAACGTGCAGAGGTTTTAGATGAGATAATGAAAAGAATGGAACGACTGAATAGGCGCATCGAGGAACTCATTTCTTTTTTTCAAGAAGACGGATCAAAAGAAGCAGAAAGGAAGAGGGATAAAGATGCTAAAGAGGCTTTCAATTTATTTTTTGAATACTATGCCATGAATAGACATTATTTACCTAAGAGATTAGATAATGGAATGAAAATCATCAGTGGCAAATATAAAAAATTAATTGCTAGTTATTGTTATAGTGTAAAGCCAGGAGGAAATAAGCTGGATGTAAAAAAATGGCAACAACTTGTGGAGGAATATAAGGATGATTTCGTAGAGGAGAAAGAGAATCTTGCCGGAGAATTCCGTAAAATAATTGGAGTTAAATAATTTATGTCTATAAAAACCAAACAATTAAAATCTCAAAAAATTCCAAAACTGCGATTTCCGGATTTTTCTAATGAGTGGAAAGAGAAGAGATTGGGGGAGGTTTCAAATATTACAATGGGGCAATCTCCTGATTCAAGGTTTTATAATAAAACAAAAGAAGGTGAGATATTAATTCAGGGTAATGCGGATATTATTAATAGAAAAGTTGTACCAAGAATTTGGACCACTCAAGCTACACAAAAATCAAAAGTTAATGACTTAATAATGACCGTTAGGGCCCCAGTTGGTTATATAGCTAAGTCGAATTTTAATTCCTGTATCGGCAGAGGTGTTTGTTCAATAAAGAATAATAAAAAATCTAATAATGAATTTTTATATCAATTTTTACTAAAATTTGAAAAAAGGTGGATTAAATATGAGCAAGGTAGTACCTTTAAAGCCGTAAACAGTAAGGATATTAAAAAATTAAAAACAAATCTCCCACAAAAAGCAGAACAACAAAAAATCGCTTCGTTTTTAGGACTGGTAGATAAATGGATTGAAAATTTGCGGACGCAAAAAGAAAATCTTGGAGATTATAAAAAAGGAATGATGCAAAAGATTTTCAGTCAAAAGATCAGGTTTAAAAATAAAGATGGTAAAAATTTTGGCAACTGGGAGGAGAAGAAGTTGGGGGAGGTTTTTGAAATTATCCCGACAAAGTTATATCAAATAAAAAATACTGAAATTTTGAAAGATGGCAAGTACAAGGTTGTTGATCAAGGAAAAAATAAAATTGCTGGTTATAGTAATAATGCAGATAAACTTTTTAAAAATGACGAGGTGATAGTTTTCGGTGATCACACGACAGTATTAAAATATATTGATTTTGATTTTATTGTTGGTGCGGATGGAACAAAAATTTTGAAAAATAAAGAAGGAAATTTAAAGTATTTATATTACAATTTAGATTTTAATAATATTAAGGCAGAAGGGTACAAAAGACATTTTAATATTTTGAAAAATATTTATTTACAAATTTCGTCTCTCTCAGAGCAACAAAAAATCGCAAAATTTTTGACTTCAATTGATAATTTAATTAATTCAAAACAACAACAAATCACCCAGGCTGAAAAATGGAAAAGGGGGGTGATGC
>CAZFDQ010000171.1:0-3431 GCA_964518205.1 uncultured Pseudomonadota bacterium
TCATCCTTCAAGAAAGACGTTTGTGCAAAATTTGTGGAGTATTATCAAATCCAGCATCTGGATTAAGTGCGCCTGTAATTATTCTGTGTCACGGATTTACAACTTCGAAGGATGGGTCTACAAACACACAACTTGAAACAATTTTTAACAATCATAAAATAGCAACATTTAGATTTGATTTTTTTGGACATGGAGAAAGTGAAGGGGATTTTGAAAACATTACCATTTCTGAAGCTGTTAACGATATTTTAAAGGCCATAAAATATTTAAAAGATAAAGGATTTTCAAAATTAGGTTTAGTGGGGTCTAGTTTTGGGGGAATATCTAGTATTATCGCTGCCTCAAAAACAAAAGATTTGTTTGTTCTTGTTTTAAAATCTCCCGTTTCAGATTATTATGAGGTGGAAACAAAAAGAAAAACAAAAAAAGAGCTTAAAGAATGGAAAACTAAAGGATTTATTTTTCACAAAAATAGCAAAGGGGAAGAAAGAAGATTAAATTATTCTTTTTTGATGATTTTAAAAACAACAATGCATATGAAGCGGCCAAAAAAATCAAGATACCCACTTTGATTGTTCATGGTGACGAGGATAAAACTGTACCAATAGAACAGAGCAAGAAAGCTGCAAGTATTATTGAAAATTGTAAATTAGAGATAATTATTGGTGCAGATCATAAATACTCTAATCGTGAAGAATTTGAAAAGATGTTAGGTTTGATTTCACAGTTTGTTATCGAGCACATTTAACAGGTAAGCTTCTGTGTCATATGCAAGAGGACGCTACGCTCTCGCTTCACTGCACTTCGCTCTCCTATATTCCACCTAAAAATGATAAAATAATTAAGGTATCGGCGGAACATCGCATATCGAAACGTTATGTGTAATCTTGCACTTAGAAATCTTTATATATTTAATCTAACTTAAATATTATATGAACAAAAAAATAATTACATTTGCAATAATAATTGGAATATTAATTGTAGGATTTTCAATCTATTATTTTGTTCAAAATAATGAATCATTTTACAAATGTCCTAATGATGGAGAATATATGACTTCTGGTGAATACAAATGGATAGATTGTATGCCTCCAACTACTAGTAAATTTTGTAAGTCTGAGTACAGAAATTGGATTCAAAAAAATTGTCCTGGCATTGAGTTTACTGAATAGATTTCTAAGTGCAAGACTTCTTCGCTAACGCTCTGACCCTGCTGCGCTCTCCTCGTTCCTCGTCGGGTCGGACAACACAGCGTATACAGTTCAGCCTTCAGCTCAGGCTTCACCCATATTGCTAATTTTTCATGCTATTGATAAAACAACAACAGTATTAAAAAAAATCAGCAACATCGTATATGCCGAATCGTTGGGCAAAATTATTAATTTTTAATATAATTATTTTATGTCTCAATTAACAATAAAAGAATCACAAGAAATTGTAGATAATTGGATTAAAACTGTTGGGGTTCGTTATTTTTCTGAACTAACAATTCTTGGTCAACTCATTGAGGAAGTTGGTGAGGTTGCTCGTATTATAACTAGAACTTATGGTGAACAGAGTTTTAAGAAGCCTAATGAAAATTGTGACCTGGGTGATGAATTAGCTGATGTTTTGTTTGTTTTAATTTGTATAGCTAATCAAACAGGGGTTGATCTTACGCAAGCATTGCAGAAAAATCTTGATAAGAAAACTAAACGCGATAAAAGCAGGCATAAAAATAATTTAAAATTAAAAGAATAAATTCTGGCCTATGAGCAAAAAAACAAGCTTTTCGTTTGTATCAAGATGCAGTTATTAAGCGAATAAGGAAGTTAAGTGAATAATTGTAGCCACTAGAATTTTTCTTTAGTTAGGCTAGAGAAATTTTTATTTGCTTTTTGATAAAATTTGAAACATGTCAAAAGAATTTTTTTATGATTATTTTTATAAATGGCTCCATAAATACCGGCAAAACCACTATTGCTAAACTATTGGGGAAGGAGATTCCCAACTCAGCCATAGTTGAAATAGATAGACTACATGGTTTTATTGCCTGGATGGACATTAGACAAGCAGTTCCAATAAACCTTGAAAATGCGGTTAGTGTGATTAAAAACTTTGCAAATAGACACTTTCATGTTATTGTTCCTTACCCGTTATCTATCGCTAACTATCAATATATTTTAAATAAGTTGGCAAAGTTCAGTCAGGAAATTCAAGTTTTTACTTTGGCTCCAAAAAAGAAAGTTGCCCTAAGTAACAGAGGCTCAAGAGAAGTAAATGATTGGGAAAAAAACCGAATCCACATACACTACAAAAACAAACTACATCAGCCCAATTTTGGCTTTATAATTGATAATAGTAATGACACTCCGGAGCAAACTTTGAAGAAAATTTTAAGCAAATTAGAACTAAAAAATCTATAAATCCCTAGGAAAAATAATATCACCCCGGGGGTGATTCGGGCTGCTGTTAGGCTAAAAACACCCCAATTTGTAAAAAGGAGGAGTTAAATTAATGAGAGATTCTTTTTACCAACCAGCTCTTTTAACAGCTTTGTAGTTAATTGCAGATAATTTGTTTTGTTAGTTGAGCGGAAAAAATTAATACATCCCAAAAGCTCTCTGAGTAAGTATAATTTTAGCCTCATATCAAAGTCTGGTGGGAGCTGAATGTATTTGGTGTAGCCAGATAGAAAATCATTTGCACATTTTGGAAAACGATAAAGATCGAAAATATAAAATTTGGCCAGATCATAAAATGGCCGGCCGCCAATAGCCATGCCAAAGTCAATTAAATACATCTGTTGAGTTGTTTTCTCAACAATAAAATTATCTGAATATATATCTCGATGAATAAGAATTGGTGGTAGTTTTCCTTCATCAATAATTAAATCATCAAAGCTTTCCAGAAGTTTCTTAGTTTTCCTATGTGTAGAAGCAGAAATTATTTGACTTGCGCCTTTAAGCCGCTCTCTGGTGTTTGTTCTTAAAAAATCAGCCCAATCGGTATTATTGTCTTGAGCCAGTTCTCCAAACCAGGGCGCACTAATAGTATGGAATTTTCCGGTTAGCTCTCCAATCTGTTTAAAGATGGTTTTCGGGTTGACTATTTTTAGAAGTAGTTTTGAAGCTTCTTGGCCACTGATATACTCAAGTAATATATATTTTTTGGGTTTGTGATTGGGGATTAATAACTTTGGGCAGGCAAATTGCTGCTGATTTAGTAATTTCAAAACTAGCCATTCGTTTATTAGGGAGTACTTTGGCAAAACAATGCCTTTTGCCACAAATTGTTGAAAGCCGGGAGCGCGGCTTTTAACCAGATAGGTGTTATATTGTCTTGAACTTTCGGAAAAAAACTGCTTAATAATTACTAAATTAGCATCTTGTAGAAATAAATATTCAGCAATCAAGGTTTTTATAACTTCAGGATAATTGGCCATTAGCAAA
>CAZFDQ010000172.1:0-11759 GCA_964518205.1 uncultured Pseudomonadota bacterium
TTCTATCAATAAATCAATATCGCTATCTTCTTCTTCTTCTCCTCTTACAAAAGAACCAAAAAGAGCAATTTTTTTTACTCCAAATTTTTCATGTAAAAATTCTTTGTGCTCTCGCAAAAAATTTAATATTGTATCTTTATTGACTTCTCTAACCATCTTAAGCCCCTAGCTCTTATTAAATATTTTATATAAGCAAAGTTTACTATTTTTAATAAGCTTTGAACAACATAATAATAAAATGAAAGAAGGTATGCCTTACAAAAACATACCCCTTAAATCCTTCGATACTCAGAATTAGCGGGCTAAAAATATACCGCTCAATCTTACTGAATAATGCGTTCTTCTTTTACCAACTTGTTGAAAGTTCTTTCAACAAACAAGGCGACAAAAATCCAAATACCAACCAAACCTAAAGAAATCAATGTTCCATAAAACATTAAGTTATCCATGTTGGCTTTAAAAGTGTTATTAATTGCAGAACCAGTTGCCTTTGCACTACGTCCACCAAACATATCAATCCAATTTTTTGTTTTAAATTTTACATCTTTACTTGTTGGTGTATACAAAACTTCTTTAGCTGGATTATTCAAGCCGTAACTTAAACCTCTAGCTGTTACCATTGCAACAAAGGCCGACCATATCACTGGATATGTATAAATATAACAAAGCACCAAACTAACTCCGATAGGAAATGCTAACAAACAAAAAGTTAGCCCAAAACGTCGCATTAAATAACTTGTTCCTAGAAGTACAATTAACAATGCAACAGAGTTTGTACATTGACCAAAAAAACCAACAAACGCAGTTATTGCCTCTGGCGTAGGATACAATGGACGAGCCAAAGCTTTCATTTGAAAATCAATTATGGTTCCAACAATTTCATAAAAAGTTAAAATTCCAAAAATACCAAGTAAATATGGACTTGCTAGCAAGAGCCTTAAACCTTCCATAACACCTGTTTTTGGCTTTTGATTCCTTTCCGACATAGCTTTGGCGAAGACAGATCCAACTTCTTCATGTCTAACCACCTCTTTTGCTGCAACAAACACCATAAAGATTTTGATTACAACAGGAACCATAAGTAAACCTATTCCCGATATCATTGTAAGTACAGGTAATCCTATGGTTGTAGAATAAGTTGCAAATGTTGGACCCAAAATAGAACCAACTTGTGCACCAGAAAGAACTAGCGCTAAACCTTTTTTTGCAGACTCTGGACTTGTTGTACTTGCAACAAAAGACCAAAAAAGTGCAATAAGAATCGATCCTATATTTTCAATCAGCACATATAAAAACCAACCCATATATCTAGTTGGATCAGCAATTGTATTGGTAACACCAATTGTTGGATCAGTTAAAAGATAGGCTATTATTAAAAAACTAAGTCCATAAATTGAACAAATGATGTAAAACAACTTATGCTTTTAAACCAAGTTAACCAGCTTTGAATAAAGCAAAACTACAGGCAAAAGAATTGACACCGAAAGTATCTTTACCCATGGAATACATTCAACTCCAACAAAGCTGATAAAAATACCATCCTTTAATGGCCGCAAAAGCCAATAAAAACCTATAATAAAAAAGAATGATAACGATAAAATACCAAACTTTTTGAGTTTATCTTTGGTTAACTCGCCCCAAAGAAAGCGTGATATTTTAGAAAACATGATTGTTCCTCTCTAACTAAAAATAGTTAAACAAAAACAATCCTGCATGTGCCGCTTGCACAAGGGATAAAACAAAATTTCCCGCAAGGTTTTATACCAACCCTGCGAGAAATTGAATATTTCAATCTTTATATTTTAAATTTAAACTATTTAAATAATTATCAAAACAAGCAATAAAAACAGGCTTTTTCAAATAAAATTCAAGTTTATAACTATAAATAACTTATAAAACAAGCACTGCCGCTGCAATTACAGTTGTCCAAAGACCATGCTTTCCTTCTGCAGACTGACAAATATTTCGTGTTTTAAAAATATGACCACTTGCTTTATAAAGCTGCTTTCTTTCATCCCAAGCCTGATCTGTATTAAAATCAATTCCAATTGTTGTTGCAAGCATTGTTGCAGCTAAATCTTCTGCATAATCACCAGAAACTTTTGCCGTTTCACCAAATGCATGGTGTTCAGATAGATAACCATGCATATCTTTATCATTTGGAATGGCTAAACCTATTGCAGACGATGTAAGCCTGTTGTGTTCATTTGTCTCATTTCTTGCCATAACACAAAAAACAATTTGTCCTGGACTAAGATATTTTACACCTTCTTCTCTTGAAATAACTTCGCAATGTGGAGGTAAAATACTTGAAACATATACAAGATTATGTTTTGCAATGCCTGCATCCCTTAAAGCATCTTCAAAAGAAGCTAACTTGTCTTTGTTAACGCCTACGCCTTTAACAAAAAACATTTTTTTAGGAATTAAATTATTTATTGTCCTGCTCCTTATCTAGTAATGTATTGAATTTTTTAGGATTACGTTGCTTCCATATTTTTTTATGGAAAGCATAACCAACAATTAAAGGCATAGCGACTGTAGCTTCTGCAAAAACCATCTGCTCATAATCCAGTTCTACCTTGCCCCAAGAATGTGCTTCTTTAAGAGTTGAACCTGATAATGCACCATCCCTTTCATCTGCAACAGTAATTTGAATAGCATATTTATGCATTTCAGCATCTTTTCCCAAAATGTCTGCAGCAACTGTAATATCTTGAGTGAAATTTTTAGGAACACCACCACCAACCATAAATATTCCTGTTGTTCCTGCAGCAATTTTTATTTTGGTTAGTTCTAAGAAATCTTTAACTGAATCTATTGTTACCTTTGGCTGATCTTTTCTTTGTGCCTGATGATAAACTAAACCAAAACCTGCACTACAATCAGAAAATGCAGGAACAAAAATAGGAACATTTTTTTCATATGCAAGTCGAACAACAGAATCTTGACCTTTGTTTTCTTCTTTTAAATGCTTGCCCATCTTTTTGATAAATTCTCTAGAAGAATATGGACGAGGGTCTAGGCTATCTGCAATTTTTGCAATTGTCATATCACATACACGCAACTCATCTTCATCGATATATGTGTCGTAAATTCTATCAATGTTTTGTTTCATCAAAACATCATCATCCATTAAAGGACTACCTTGATAGTGTTTAAAACCCAAACCTTCAAAAAAATCTTGGTCTACAATAATTGCACCGGTAGAAACAATTGCATCAACCATATTGTTTTTTACCATATCAAAAACAACTTTTTTAAGCCCAGCACTAAACAAAGAACCGGCAAGACACAAAATTACAGAGCATTCTTTATCAGCCAACATGGCTTCATAAATTTTTGCCGCTCTTGCTGTGTTTCTTGCCTGAAACGCCATATTTTCATACTGATCTATTAATGGAATAGCATTGAATTTTTCTATATCGATATGTTGGATTGCTTTGCTTAATAATTCTTTTTTATTCATGTCTCTAAGAACTCCTTTTAATAATAGTAATAGGAATTCTTATTTATCAGATTTTGCAAACCGAGTCAATAAAAATAAATAGATTATATCGCTTCAAATTTGTTAAACAAAAATATAACTACAACATCCAATTAAAAACGCCATATGAAACAGGAACAAAACCTAGCTCTTCCTGTAAGGTTTGTTCTTCATCCATTTCATCAATTTCTGTCCCTTGCAACATAGCTTCTAATCTATTTAACTGCTCATTGTTAACTCTTTCTAGCATTTCATAACCCATTTCGCGTAAAAAACTTTCTACATGTAAAGCGTGTTGTCCTCCAACGAATATGGCTACATCTCCTTCAGTAGTCTCAATACCATGAATAATATTCGCCTCAAGAACTGGTGATAATAAATAAGCTACAAATAAATCACTTCCTATTAAAGCTAATATATTATCAAAATCACCAGTCATCAAATCAGCACGAACAGGAACTAAAATTCTTGTATTTAAAATATTACCATCCAAAACACTCTGTGCTAAATCTATAAATTCTTCCCATTTTTCCAAAAATTCTTGATGTAAACGTCTGAAAATATCAATTGAATCTGTTTCTTCATTCAAATAAACTTCAAATTTTTCATTAGCTACTTGGAAAATATCTGAAAACTTAACTCTACCTAAAGCTGTGAAAAGTTGCCGATAAAGATCTTTGCCTAAAATTTTTTCAGAGTGTCTTTTTTGCACTAGAAGTTTAGATTCACAAACACACCACTCCAACAAATAAGGTAATACCCTGGCCTCCACAGTTGAAACAGAAACTCCATTACCAAAATCAGTACCAATAAAATCATTAAAGCGCTCCAAAAATCTTGCAACCAGACCGGAACAAACATCTATTTGTCTAACAAAATTAGCATGAGGCCCATAACAATAATTTTCAACCAAAATAGATAAGGGTCTACTTCTTTCTGACTGATTAAAAATTCTTTCAGCTATAAAATCAAAATGCCCTAGCACAACCATATTATGATAATCATGATAAACATTCACAAATTTATCATTCTTTACCCAACGCGAAGCACCAATAGTTCCTGGATGGTTTTGTGTTAAAAAACTTGCGCACAAAACAATTGCTAAAAATATTTTATTTAATATTTTCATATACAAACTCCAATAATTTAAATGTTATTATCATATTTTATATTATATACAAATAGACAATATAGGTCAATCTAAAAACAGCTTTATTATAACCTAAGTTGTGTACTTTAAGACTTAATTAAAATCTATCGATCGCCCTGAGGAGCGAGCGCAGCGAATGTCTCGAGGGGTTTTAACGATCGGGCAAAAAATCTTATTTATAGGACATTTTGGAGAAAAATAAAACTACACAACTTAGTTTTATTAACGCAAGAGGATGGCCACTGAAACAAGTTCAGGATGATGACTGGTAAGCCATATTAACAAGTCTTATAACTACTTGCTTATCCCAAACTTGCGTTATGTATTGTGCTGGTTAACACCTGTCGCCCTACGGGCTCATTAAATGTACTTAAATAACGCAAGTTCGGTTTAAATAATTTATTTTATTATATTAAAAAGGGCGCTTTTTGCGCCCTAAAATTTCATTTTATTCAAAAAAATCAACTTTTATTAAATTGCATTTCTAACTCTTTTGGATCATATTCATATTTAAGCCAATCCTCCCCTTTCCAAGCATTTATAAAAAAACGCTTTAAAGGGCACTTACTTTCAAAATGACCATACGTCCAATTCAACTGCTTTAATGCCTCTTTTTTATTTTTATTCTGTTGAGTTAAAAGCCACAAAGCTGCTGCTTCACCGGTTCTATCTGAGCCTCCTTCACAATGAATTAAAATCGGGCGGGGAGTGTGGTGGTAAATTCTTAAAAGCTTTAACAAGCTTCTTTTGCTAGAAAAAAAATTCGCATTCAATGCAACATCAAAATAGTTAACTCCTAATTTATGAGCAATTTTTCTTTCCTTGCTCCACCATTTCATATGCTTATTATTACCTCGTAAATTAATAACAGCCTTAATTCCAAGTTTTTTTATATAATGTCTTAATTTTCTTTCTGAAAGTTGCTTTGATCTATACAATTTACCCGATTCAACTGTATGAAAATTATCATACAATTTTCTAAAAGCACTTACATGCAATTTTGGATTAGGAAAAATTTTTTCAGATTCTGAATCAAAATAATTTATACCCAATTTGTGTTTCCATAATTGTTCAAAAACAAAAAATATACAAAATGTTGGAACAATAATTATTAAGATTTTTTTAAGATTCATCTTCCCCCCTATAAAAATCAAATCCCCTTATATAAAGAATAAAGGAAGAAGGGAAAAGAATGCAAGAGTTGGCGGAGAGAGTGGGATTCGAACCCACGATTCCAGTTTCCCGGAATAACCGCTTTCGAGGCGGCCGCCTTCGACCACTCAGCCATCTCTCCGGCTAGATTTAATAATTCTATGATAAAATTTCAAAAAAAATTTCCAAAAGCTTTTATTTACTATCAACAACCAGCTTTTTCTTAAAACTATTTGATTTATTTTCATTTTAACACATATTCTTATGGAGGTCTTGTGTTTATTGTATCTTCTATTGAAAAATAAGATCAAATCATGTTAAAAGAAATAAGAAATAAAATATATGCCAAAAATATAATAAATTTATAAAAATATATACCCCTATTAAAGGAGGAAATTATGGAAACTAACAATACAAGAGCCATAATTCTGGCAGCAGGCAGATCCAGCCGTTTTAATACAAATAAAAGCAAGCTAATTTACACCGTCTGTGGTCAACCTATGATTTTGTTTCCGTTAAAAATCCTACATGAACTTAAAATTCCTGCCACCATAGTAGTGAACTATCAAGCTAACGAAATCAAAGAAGTAATTAATAACGCCAAACTTTCAAACATTGATTATGTAACACAAGAAAAACGCTTAGGAACTGGTAATGCTGTTGCGTGTACTTCCAAAACATGGGACAAAGACAACGTTTTAATTTTAAATGGAGATTCGCCTCTTTTAAGCAAACAATTAATTAAAGACTTAATAGAAAAACACAAATCAACAAATGCTACTCTTTCATTTCTTTCTGCTCACACATTTAACCCTTTTGGGTATGGCAGAGTTATAAAAGATGGAAAAAAAGTATCCATTGTTGAAGAAAAGAACTGCACTGAAGACCAAAAAAATATAACTCTTGTTAATACAGGCATTTATTTAATATCTAAAAAATTCTTAGTTGAAAATATTGGTAAAATTGAAAAAAATCCTGTTTCGGAAGAATACTACATAACCGATCTTGCCAACATGGCAAGTGAACAAAATTTAAAAGTTAACACTATTTCTGTTCCTTACGACTATGTGCGCGGTGTTAATACATTAGAAGAGTTATGGGCAGCAGAACAAATTAAACGCTCACAAATAATAAAAAATTTAATGGCACAAGGTGTTCGGTTTGAGCTCGCACAAAGTATTCATATAGATGAAGGTGTTGAAATTGGTGCCGACTCTTTTATTGGAACAGGTGCACATATAATAGCACCTTCCAAAATTGGAAAAAACTGTAAAATTAATGCTTTTACAATTATTGAAAATACAACCATAGATGACAATACACACATACATTCTCATTCTGTAGTTCAAGACAGCAAAATTGGCAGCAACGTACATGTTGGCCCATTTGCAAGATTAAGAAATAATGTTGAAATAGGAAATAATGCAAATATTGGAAACTTTGTAGAAGTTAAAAACAGCAAAATAGATGAAAGCTCAAAAGCTAAACATCTTTCTTATTTAGGCGATGCTCAAATAGGAAAAAATGTAAATATTGGCGCAGGAACAATTACCTGCAATTACGATGGAACAAATAAAAACCAAACTATCATTGAAGACAATTCTTTTATTGGAAGTAATAACAGCCTTGTCGCTCCGGTAAAAATAGAAAAAAATTCATATACAGCTGCAGGTTCTACAATAAATCAAAATGTCCCTCAAGATAGCCTAGCTATAGCAAGATCTAAGCAAGAAAATAAAAAAGATTACATAAAAAAAATAAATAATAAAAATAAAAAGAATCAGTGTTGTTCCAACAACACTGATTCAAAACTAAATTTTATGGGAGCTGTTAAAACAAACGGGATAAAAGAAGAAAATCTATGATCAAATTTTTTCATACAGCAGATATTCACCTTGGAGTTGAAAACTACGGTAAGATTAATCCAAAAACAGGAATTCATTCCCGTTTGTTAGATTTTAAAAATAGTTTTGAACAATGCGTTAACAAAGCAATAGAAGAAAAAATAGATTTCTTTTTATTCTGCGGAGATGCATATAAAACAGCTTATCCTACTCCAACACAACAAAAAATTTTGATGCAACTTTTTTTTAAATTGCAAGAAGCTGGAATTCCTATTGTTGTTGTTGTTGGAAATCACGATCATCCATTAAGCTTTGGAAAAGCCAATTCATTAGATGTTTTGGACGACTTACCTTTGGATGGTTTTCATGTTTTTTCGAAACCAAAAATTTTAAATTTAAAAACAAAAAACGGCCCTATTCAAATTGTTGGCCTTCCTTGGCCAACACGCAACAATATAACATCTGCGCAACAGTTTCATTTAAAAAGCTCCCAAGAAATCACACAGTATCTTTCTCAAGCTGTTGGAGAAATTATAAAAAATCTAGCAGGCCAGCTCGACAAAAATATTCCTGCAATATTAGCTGGACATTTAACAGTTAGCACCGGAGTTTTTTCTGGATCCGAAAAATGCGCTGTCTTTGGAAATGATCCAATTTTTCTACCCTCTCAACTTGCATTACCCCAATTTGACTATGTTGCCCTAGGGCACTTGCACAGGCATCAAAATTTAAATAAAAACGGAAACCCTGCAGTTGTTTACTCAGGATCTACAGAAAGAATTGATTTTGGAGAAAGGAAAGAAGAGAAGGGTTTTTGTAGGGTGATGATAAACCCTTCAATACATTCGCCTTCGGCGAACTCTCAGGATGATAAGGTTACTTACAAATTCATTCCACTCAAAACACGTCCAATGATTCAAATTGAAGTAACGCTTGAAGCTGGCAAAAATCAAACAGAACAAGTTTTACAAGAAATTGAAAAATATGATATCGAGAATGCAATAATTAAAATTATTTATCACGTACCAGAAGGTAAACCTGATAAAGTTGACTTGCAAAAAATACAATCCCAGTGTTCTAAAATAGCATATATAGCTTCTATAACGCCTATTCGTAAACCCACAATAAGAGAAAAAAGAGCAACACTTAAAGTTGATATGGATATTAATACTTTGTTGGGAAAATATTTCGAATCAAAAAGCTATGATAAAGAAAAACAAGGAACGCTTTTGAAAAAGGCCGAAATGCTTTATAATAAAGAAGAAATAAAGTAGCCCACGGCGTAAGTCGTTGGGCTAAACAAAGGACAATAACCGTGGAATTAAAATTAACCAACTCACTCGGAAGAAAAAAAGAAACTTTTACGCCACAAGAAGACAAAAAGGTAAAAATGTATGTCTGTGGTGTAACACCTTACGATTATTCTCATGTTGGTCATGGTCGTTGTTATGTCAGTTTTGATATCTTATTCCGCACCCTAAAACTTCTTGGCTACAAAGTAACTTACGTCAGAAATATTACTGATATCGACGATAAACTGATAAATGCCGCAGAAAAAGAAGGCAACATAAACAACTATAAACAAATTGCAGAAAAATTTACTGCGGCATTTCATGAAGACATGAAAAAACTGAATAATCTTTCACCAAATATTGAGCCAAAAGCAACAGAACATATAGAACAAATGATAAAATTCATTCAAGGATTAATAGAAAAAAAATTGGCCTATGTTGTAAATAATGATGTATATTTTGATGTTTCAGCTTTCAAAAATTACGGAAAACTTTCTGGTAAAAAACTTGAAAACCTTCAAGCCGGTGCAAGAATTCAAATTGACGAACGTAAAAAAAATCCTGCCGACTTTGCTTTATGGAAAGGTAACGATAACAAACAATTTTGGAAATCCCCTTGGGGTTATGGAAGACCAGGATGGCACATTGAATGTTCTGTAATGGCTAAAGAATATCTAGGTGAAACTATAGATATTCACGGCGGCGGAATGGATTTAATATTTCCGCATCATGAAAACGAAGTTGCCCAATCTGAAGGATTGCACAACAAACCTTTTGCAAAATATTGGATTCATAACGCGTTCATAAATATCAACAAAGAAAAAATGTCTAAATCTTTGGGAAACTTTTTTACATTACGACAAATTTTTGAAAAATTCGATCCAATGATTTTGCGCTTTTATTTTTTGCAACATCAATATAAAACTCCTATCGAATTTAGTTTTGATGAACTTGAAGCATCAAAAACAGCATATAAAAAATTAATTTCTGCTTTTGAAAATATTAATGTTCAAACAAAAACATTAGAACAATATTTAAAATATGACATTACAAAAGAAATGATTGAAGCTTTAGGTGATGATATTAATACCCCAAAACTTTTGGGTGTTTTATTTGAAAATTTAAATGAAATTAAAAAATCTGATAAGCTTTTAAATATTACAAAAAGCTTTCTAAACCAAATTCTTGGTTTAACTCTTCAACCCATAAAATATGGTGTTGTTGAAATTACACCAGAGATACAAGAATTAATTGATCAACGCGAACAAGCAAGAAAAGATAAAGACTGGACAACGGCAGATAAAATTCGCGATCAGTTGATTGAAATGGGTGTTGAGATTCAGGATAAGAAGTTATAAAAATTGACAATAAATATGGATCCTGAAACAAGTTCAGGATAACAACTGTTTACACTTAACATGGGTCGTCATCCTGAACTTGTTTCAGGATCCATTCATTATTTAAAATCTATCCCAATAAACTTTCTACTTTTTCTTTTAATTTTTCTTTATTTATAAAACCTGTTTCTTTTGCAACAACTTCTCCATCTTTTACAAAAACAAATGTTGGAATAGAAGAAATATTATATTGAATAGCAAGATCTCTTTCTTCGTCAATATTGATTTTTGCAAACTTATATTTATCAGACAATTCTTTTGCTAATTCATCAAAAATAGGTGCCATTTGTTGGCAAGGTCCACACCATGTAGCAAAGACATCAATAACTACAGGCAAAGTTGATTTAGTAACTTCTTGTTCAAAATTTTCTGAAGTAACACCAACAACCATGATTAACTCCTACATTTTTAATTTAAATCAAAATCTGTCTATAAAATATGAATTTAGCAAGAGAATCAACTTTGTCTACCTTAAAGAACTAAGTTTTAAAATCAATACTAAATATTTTATAATATATTAGTTGAGAAAAAGAAGGTTGCTAGCTATGATAATTGAACACCCATGAATTGTTTTTAAACTATGAAAATAACGTAATTATCACGGGCTTGACCCGGAATGACGACATTGCTAGCCTCTTTATATTAATACTAATAACAAGTGAAAAAATAATTATCTGGATCCTGGGTCAAGCCCGGGATGACGGCACTAGAAGCAATGTTGTACTACAACTAAAAAATACTTAAATCATTATATTTAACATTATTTAAAGGAGAAAATGTGTTAAAAAAACTAAATTTAGTACTTTTGTGCTCCATTCTTCTCTTATCACAATCTTGCATAAAGCCTGATCAAACAATAAACACACCACAAAACATTCACGCTGCACACTTAAATGATTGGTGGTATCCACAAAATCAAGATACCCTTAATCAACAATTAAACGACTATTTTTACTTAACACAACAAAACTTTGACGTTGTAGTAGATCCGAACTCAATAAAAGCCTTAATAGTCCCTCACGCCGGATCATATTATTCTGGGCTATGCGCAGCAAGTGCTTATCAAACATTATTTAAAAACAAAAAAAATTTTGAAAAAAACAATAAAATCAAAAAAGTTATAATACTCTCCCCTAGCCATGTAAAATCAATTAGGGGAATAGCACTACCCGATTATGATGTTTATCAAACAACTTTTGGTAAAATTAACGTAGATAAAAACGCAATCGAAATATTAAAAAGACATAACTTATTTAATATAGATGAGCAAGCACATAATACCGAACATGCAATAGAAATTCAACTTCCTTTTTTACAAAAAACAATAGAATATTTTAATATTGTACCCCTTGTTATTGGACACCTTGAAAACAATGAATACTTTTTAATAAGTGATGCTTTAAAAAAAATAATAGATGATCAAACTTTAATTGTGGT
>CAZFDQ010000173.1:0-3181 GCA_964518205.1 uncultured Pseudomonadota bacterium
CAAGTAATGCCAGATAACAGACAGACGGCGCTTTTTTCAGCAACAATGTCGGATGAAATTTTACAACTTACCAAGCGTTATCAAAAAAATCCTAAATATATAAAAGTTGCAAAAGAAAAACAGAATATTGCAGCGATAGAACAGATTTATTTTGAAGTTGAATCGCCCAAAAAAGTGAATTCATTGCAACATTTAATTAATGAGTTTAATCCAAAGCTTGCGATTGTGTTTTGTAATACCAAACGAAAAGTTGATAAAGTTGCCCAAGACCTTCGTTTTAGTGGATATAGTGTGGAAGGGATTCATGGTGATATACGCCAGACAAAGCGTGATAGAATCATGGCAAAATTTCGCAGGGGTGGTATAAAAATTTTGGTTGCAACAGGAGTTGCTGCACGAGGAATTGATGTTTCTAATGTTGAAGTTGTTTTTAACTACGAAATACCAAAAGATGTTGAATCATATGTTCATCGGATTGGAAGAACGGGGCGTGCAGGTAAAAACGGAAAAGCGTTAAGTTTAGTTTCCAGAAGAGAAATAGGGCAGCTTCGTGTTATTGAACGTTATACAAAAACAAAAGTAGCAAAACAGAGTATTAAATTCCTAGAAACAACATCCGCTGTCGTTTCTTCCTATGCTAAAGCTTTTGAGGACAAGAAAGCTATGGCGGTCAGTGAAAATATTTCAAGAAGAAAACAGCCGATTGTAGATGGTGTTGATACTCGTTTAGAGCAAAATGCTAATAAGGTTTTTGTACATCTTAGAAATTCTATAAAAAAAGATGATCTTACTGGATATTCAAAAGTATTAGGTGAGTTTGTTGATGATCAGCATACGCCAGAAGATATTGCAGCAGCATTACTTAAAATTGTAATGGATAAACCTCCTAAAAGATCAAAAAGAAGAAATTTTCATTAAATTTAATTAAAGTAACAAGGGCACGAACGTACAAAGTTCGTGCCCTTGTTTTGTTATTTAGAATCCACATAAAATATGTTTTTAACCTGAATAGGGCAAAATATCATATATTTGTATGAGAGAGATCTGTTTTTTGTTGATTTTTACAGTTGTTTTTCGATAATCTAATGTTAGATAAGTTAGTGCTTTATGTGGCAATATTAAAAAAAATAGGAGATAGTAATATGCATGGTGATAATGAAATAAAAAGAGGCGATACCTTTGAAATAGGTGAAATTTGTCCAGAATCAGGCGTGTATCGCATAAAAAATCACGATTGTTCTGAAGAACAAAGAGAGATTCCTTTAGTAAAAGGGAAAAAGTTTCCTCCATGTAAAAACTGTAAAGGCCATGTGGTTTGGGAATTTGTAAGACACGCATAAAATTTATTTTATAGCCTCGTAAATGATAATTTGTGATTTAGGGTTTACCACAGAAGTGTGGAAGTAATCCGGATGCTTTTTAATAGTGGTAAATCCAACTTCTTTTAAAAGTTGATCCATTTCATTGAATTTATATAAATATTGTTCAAAATTTTCTGTTTCTGTTGCTTCAATTTGATTATTTCTAATTGATTCGTATTTGCAGATTGCTGAATATATTTGTGTTTGTGGATTATACGAAGCAAGTGTTTTAATGGCTAATTTTGATCCATCATCGCGTGTATGAGATCCGTATCGCCAGACATCACATGGCTTAGGAACAGATTCAACGGTTTCTATTTCTAGAACAAGTTTGCCAGTAGGGGATAGATGTTTATACATGCTAGATAGGCATTCTTTTGATGCTTTAATATCTGTTATCAACCCCCATGAACCAAATGGTATAAAAATTAGATTATATTTTTTTTCGCTTTTAAAATCTTGAATAAATTGTTGCCAGACTGGAGGTTGTTGGGAGCTTATTTTTGCGTATTTTTGTTTTAATGCATCTAGCATGTGGGAAGAAGCATCAAAACCTTGGATATCCAAGCCTTCTTGAAGCATTGGAATCAGAAATCTGCCTGTTCCACACATTGGCTCTAATATGGGACCATTAGCCTTTTTTGCATAATCCATAAAAAAGGCCAAAGCTTTGGAGGTATTTTTATGATTTGAAAGTTCAAGATCATAAAATTCGGTACATAGTTTTTGATATGTTTTAAGGGTGTTTTTCATGTATTTTAGTATAGCGAAAGGATGAGCTTATCAGAAGTCAATTCCAAATTTAAGGTTTAGTCTACAGTTTTCATAATATCCTTGGGTTAGGAAGTGATAATATGTTCCCAACGTTATGTATGATGGTAATTTATTTAGTGTCATATGCCAACCAATATCAATAAACGTATTAAAGGCATTATAAGAAGGTTTTTGGTAGTTTATTGGTTCATTGGGTATTGTTGTATCTAGTGATGTGTAATTGATATGAGGCCTGTGGAAATATTGTATTCCAAAATCACTTATAAAATGTTTGAATTTGTATGCTAATCCCGATTGAATTTTATACAATTGACTACTATCTCTTTTCGTTAAATAAGATGTTTCGTTTTGTATTTTCCACCAGTTATCGGTAGTAGTGAAATATATCAATGTTGTATTATGTGATTGTTTAAAAGTAAGATTAGCTTTTGTTAACCAGTCAAGGTGATGTTTTTTTATTGCTACAAACACGAATATTACAAGAAGAGCCGATTTCCCATGCAAAATGATTATCAAAACCTAAATAATCAGGATATTTTTCATGTAATGATATTTTATATTTTGCGGTTGGGATTATTCCAAATACGTATCCGTCAAGCTTGAAATTTTTTTTGTTTATTGCATTCCACCCTAATACCGGGTGAATATCTGCAATGGCCGCTGTTATATTATTAGTATAGCTAGAAGTAGCAATGATAGGTATAAATAATTGTCCGTATAAATTATTTATATATTTATCTAAGTAAAGATTTCCTTGTATTGCTAATCCTCCACTTTCTTTGTTTGGTGTTTGTATTTGTCCGAATAAGTTTGTGCGTATAAGATATGATTTTTGTTCCTTTGTATCATGAACATTTGGGGCATAAAGAGGCGCAAAAAATGTTGTTGTGATTTTCGAATAAAAACATTTTTTTTTGTTGTATTTTAGCCGTTCAGGTTATAGTTTTAAAGTTAAAAAATCTAGAGTTTTTTTAACAATGTAACAAGCTTTTTTAAAAATTTTCTATTTTTTTTCTACGCAATCTTTTGATTTGTTCATGATATTT
>CAZFDQ010000174.1:0-11211 GCA_964518205.1 uncultured Pseudomonadota bacterium
CATTTAACAAAAAAATTTAGGATCTGATTCTTTTTCTAGATTTGTTAAATCTCCATATTTTTCAGTTCTGATTTCATGAACTTTTGCTAAAAGCTGCCCCATCTTAAATGCTTGATCTTTTGTAAGATTTAACATATCCAATAATTTACCCCGCAAACATTGCATCAGAACCGGCCCGAAAAATCTTTTTGCGGTTCTACTTTGTCTATAACTTTAGATACAGGAATTACGCCATTCAAATGATTCAAAAAATATAACTCACGTCTATACCTGTTTGAATCATAAAATATTTTTAAAATTAGAGGAGTTTCATCATCTTGAACAACTTTGTAAACGTCAGAACTTATCGCGTCTTCATGCTCTATTTTACTTATTGTTTTTACTTTAATATTTAGTTTAGAAATATAACCTTTTATACCCATAAAAACATATCTATTTATAAGGTCTGTTTAAACCGACCTTATACTTCCTACTTCAATTTATAAATTTTATGTTTCCCTGATTTTATAATCATTCCAGATTTCCATTCAATCTGTGCTTTAAAATCTTTCTCTGTTTCTTCATTAATTGAAACAGCACCAGATTGAATCAATCTTTTTGCATCAGAACTTGTTTTTACAGCTCCTAACAGTTTTAACAATTCAACAATCCAAAGTGGATTATCAGTTGAAGTTGGTAACTCAACCTCTGTTGCTTTCCTGTAATCTTTTTTCTGAAAAAGTGCTTCAAATTTTTGTTGTGCATCTTTTGCTTCATCTGCAGACCAAAATTTATCAATAATATTATATGCCATTTCTTTTTTAAGTTTCATTGGATGCAACTTTTCTGTTTTTACATCCTCTTGCATCTGCTCAATTTCGTCTTCTGTTTTATCTAAAAGCAAAAGATAATATCTATACATTAATTCATCAGAAACAGACATCAATTTACCATAAGCCTCATCAGCTTTTTCCCACAAACCTACATAATTGCCCAAACTTTTTGACATCTTTTGCACACCATCAAGACCTTCTAGAATTGGCATAGTTATGATGGCTTGTGTGCTTTGTTCAAACTGCTCTTGCAAAAATCTACCCATCAATAAATTAAACGTTTGATCTGTTCCACCAAGTTCAACATCAGCTTTTAATGCAACAGAATCATAACCTTGCATTATTGGATAAAAAAGTTCATGAAAACCAATCGGTGCATTTTCTTTTAATCTTTTTGAAAAATCATCTCGTTCAATTAAACGTGCAAGAGTAACTTTTCCAGCCAACCTAATAAAGTCTGCTAAATCAAGCTTTGAAAGCCATTCTGAATTGTAGTGAACTTTGGTTTTCTTGACATCTAAAATTTTTCCAACTTGATCTAGGTATGTTTTTGAATTTTTTTCTATCTCTTCTGGAGAAAGAGGGGGCCTAGTTTTTGATTTTCCGGATGGATCTCCAATTCTTGCAGTAAAGTCCCCAATCAAAAAGATAACTTCATGCCCCAAAACCTGAAACTGTTTTAATTTAGATAAAACTACCACATGACCCAAGTGCAAATCTGGAGCTGTTGGATCCATACCTAATTTAATTCTTAACTTTTTGCCACTCTTTAATTTTTTCTCAAATTCATCTTCTGGCAAAACTTGTGTTGTTCCACTTTTTAAAAGTTTTAAATTTTTTTCCAAATCTGTTGTCATAAAAATACTCGCCTGTTTTTAATAAAGTCATATTCTTTAAGTAAGAAAGAAAAGTCTTAATAAACGCTATAATCTACCAGTCGTCATCCTGAAACAAGTTCAGGATGACGACGAACAAATATATTGTCATATCGCAATAGCCTAAATTCAAAGAACACAACTTGGATTAAATTTTAATATTTACAGTCACGCCAACTAAATTCTTTATATACTCATGAACGCCAAAAATCAGATTAATTAAAGCTTGTCGTGTAAAAGGCATTAAAAATATAAAAAGCAAAATAAAAAGAGAATATCGATATAAAAAAACCATTGCCCTTGGAAATCTTTTATAAAATAATGCAAAAATAAAATGGCTTCCATCTAATGGAGGAATAGGTAATAAATTAAAGGTTCCAAGCATAACATTTATATAAGCACTAACATAAAAGACTTGTAAAAAACTAGTTGTTACTGCTGTAGAAAAATAGTTTACAGGAAAATATTTCATAGCAAAAAAAGAAGCAAAAGCTAAAACAAAATTAGCAGCAGGACCAGCAAGCCCCGTTAACACAGAATAAACTCTTGGATGCTTAAAATTTTTAAAATCAAATTGAACAGGTTTAGCCCATCCAATTCTAAAAATTAATAGAAATATTGTTCCCCAAAAATCTAAATGTGCTAAAGGATTTAAAGTTAAACGTCCTTGTTTTTTTGCTGTATCATCCCCTAATAAATATGCGGCTAAAGCATGCGAAAATTCATGAAATGATAATGCGATTAAAAATGCTGGAAATATTATTACAACACTAGCTAAAAAATTAATAAATTGATTATTCATAATCGATCACCCCTGAACTAAAATACTAAAGACAAAAGAATTTGTTTTACAAAAAAACTAACCTGACCTAAAACATTAAAAAAAATAATATTAATTCCTGGTAAAAAAAATAAAGCAAAAATAATAAATATCGAATAATTTTCTAACGAATGATACACAGATGGAGGGACAATAAATTGCAACAATCGACCTCCATCAAATGGTGGAATAGGAATCAAATCTAAAACTCCAAAAAAAACAGCCAACTCTATAATGACTCTAAAAATTTGCACAATTGTAACAACAACGTATTGAGGAAACAAATAATAAGGAAAATATGTAACTACATATAAAAATAACAACGCCAAAATAAAAGCACCCAAAGAACCTGCAATAGAAGTTAAAATTGTTCCTAAGCTATAATATTTAAAATTTTGCTCATCAACAGGAACAGGAATTGTCCAACGAGCGCCAACCAAAATTAACAAAACAAATAAAAAACCCCGAGATACAACTCCTCCCAATAATCCACCAATAAAAAATAATACAAAAAGAACAACAACTAACCCTAAAAAATCTATATGAACTAAAGGATTTAAAGATAAAAAACCATACCGTTGACCAGTATTATCCCCTGATATTTTTGCGGCTAAAGTTTTAAAAAAACCACGAAATGTAAACACTAGTAAAAATGCTGGAAATAAAATCGCCAGCTCATTCAATAATTCCATCATGTGATTACTTAACATAATAAATACCTATTTTTTTATGAATTAAAAGCTTTTAAACCCATTAAAACTTTAAATTAGATTGCCACAGGGGTCAAATAGAAAGTTAATTCACTTAAAATATCTTCTATAATTGAAAAAATAACAATCATTGTTCGACATATCATTTTTTTCCAATTAAAATCTCAGAAGAAAGGTTTTAAATTAAGAGATCAATAAACAAGGAGAAAAAATGAGTAGAAAGACTCAAGAACAAAACTATAAGTTTGTTCCAAATTCCAGCAATTTATCTTTTTGGCAAAAAATTATTCCGCCTTCAATTTTAGCAATCATTACTACTCTTTTTTACTGGCCATCATTAAAATATCCTTTTCAATTTGATGATCTTGCAAATATAACCAAAAAATTTGCCATTCGTTCCGACAATCCTCTTACTAGATGGACAAACCATTCAAGATGGATGGGAGACTGGCTAAATAAAATTAATTATGAAATAGGAATGTTCGATCCTTTTTCATATAGATTACTAAATCTTTTTATACATGTTTTGGCAGGAATTTTGGTATTCTATTTAATTATTGATCTCTGTAGATTTTTAAAAAACAAACCTTTCTTTTATAACAATGCTGTTTTAATTGCTTTTGCAACATCAACTCTTTTCTTAATCCATCCAGTTCAGACACAAACGGTTTCCTATGTAATTCAAGCTCGTTTGGAAGGTTTGGCAACGCTGTTTATTCTTGCAACAATCCTTACTTTTGTCAGAGCCTTTCATGTAAAAAACATGATTTCAAAAATCTCACTTTTTTCTCTTTCGCTTCTTTTTGCCTTTATATCTTGCGGAACAAAAGAAATAGTTGTTGTTACTCCATTTCTTATTTTGCTAGTCGACTGGTTTTTTATCTCTCAAGAAAAATGGGAAAACTTTAAAAAAAGAGGTATTTGGTACATAACATTTCTTGCCGTATTTCTTGTTGCATTTTTCTCATATATCTCTTTTGATTTTTTAAAACGCGTCATCTCTTTTAGCATGACAACAGGCAACAACCGAGGCAACATTCTAACTCATCACGCCTATGATGTTATAACTCCTCTTCATTTTTTGATTTCAGAATTTAAAGTTCTGCTACACTATCTTGTAATGTTTTTATGGCCGTTTAATATAAGCGTAGAATATGACTGGAAACTTTCTGAAAGCTTTTTTGCTGTAGATTCGTTCTTTCCCTTCTTAATTTTAGCCGCAATAATTTCTTTTGCTGTTTATACCATTATAAAAAAGAAAAATAGTTTTATAGCATTTGGCCTATTTTGGTTCTTTCTTGCAATGGCACCAAGAACAACAATAATTCCTTCCCCTGAATTAATTTGTGATTACAAAACATATTTAGCCTCTGTTGGTTGGTTGTTTGTTTTAGCTGTTGGAATTATTCATTTATTTAAATTTGCAATCGAAAACTTTAAAAATATTCCAAAACTATTTCATGCACATAATTATCAAATAGCAGCTTTAGCTATTTTAACAATTCCGCTTGGAATCGGCACAATAGTCAGAAATACTGTCTGGAGTAGTTCTAGCGCATTTTGGGCAGACATTGTTGTAAAAGCTCCATTAAAAGCTCGAGGACATAATAATTTAGGTGTTGCATTATCAGAAGAAGGTAAAATTGATGAATCAATCGACCATTATAAAAAAGCAATTCAACTCGACAAACATTATGCAGATCCGCTGAGCAACATTGCTGTTGCATATTCTTTAAAAGGTGAAATAGATCAGGCAATTGCAGCACTAAAAGGTGCCATTAATATATTCCCAAACTATCCAGAAGCATATAACAATTTAGGCACGTTGCTTCTGAAGAAAAAGAATTATGAAGACGCAGAAAAATCATTAAACATGGCTATAAAATTAAGACCATATTATGGAAAAGCTTTCTATAATCTTGGCAGATTGTACATGGAAAGAGAAAATGAAGAAAAAGCATGGGAATACTTTAAAAAAGCTACCGAAGGTGACCTCGACAATCCAGAAGGATTCTTTACTTTAGGACAAATGAGCATTCGACTTAAAAAATATGAAGAAGCCGCAAATGCCTTTGAACAAATATTAAGACGAGGCATTAGCAACCCTCAAGTGCAATTTAACTTAGGTAATGCCTACTTCATGACAGGAAACCTTGAGAAAGCACAAAATGTTTACCATCGCCTAGTAGAAGATAATCCTCTTGATTCTAGATATTTATACAACTTAGCCGAAACACTTTATTCCAAAAATAATTTTGCAGATGCCTTAACTTTATTCAAAAAAGTCACAACATTGCCTCAACCATTAGCACAAGCACACTTCAGAATAGCTAGCTGTTTAGAAAAACTAGAACAGGTCGGTGATGCAAAATCATATCTAAATGAACTTATCAGCGCTAATGCCCCAGATGAATTCAAACAAACAGCAAAAAATGAATTAGCAAGACTAGATTTACAAGAAAAAGTAAAAGAAGGAAAAGGCAGCATTAGGATGAGTGAACTTCAAAAAATACTAAAACAAACTGCATCAGAAAATACAGCCGAAACACAAGAAGCATAAAAGAAAAAAGGGAGAGCAAAATGGAAGATGGTTCTTACTCTTTTTTGCAAAAAATATTACCACCTACAATACTTTCTATAATTACTACAATTTTTTATTATCCATCCTTGTGGTATGGTTTTATGTTTGATGACCTACCAACAATTACTCAAAACTTTCACGTGATAAACAAAACAAACAAACCACTTGATGAGTTCTTTGCAAATAATAGATGGATCTCCAGATTCCTAAATAAATTTACTTACAAATACTGGCAAACCAATACATTTGCATACCGCATCTTCAACCTTGCTCTCCATATTTCTATTGGCATATTGATCTTTTTTCTGTTGCTAAAAATATTTAGTTCATTTAAAAAATCAAACTTTTTAAAACAGCACGCTTATCTGTTAAGTATTTTAACTTCAGGTCTTTTTTTGCTACATCCTGTTCAAACACAAACCGCAACATATATAACTCAAATTCGCTTAGAAGGATTGGTGGTTTTTTTTACATTTTCTGTTTTATTAACTTTTATTTACGCCGTTAAAACATCAAATATTTATTTAAAAACATTCTTGTATCTTCTTTCTTTTGCACTTACAGCTTTTGCTGCAGGAACAAAAGAAATTATAGTTGTTCTGCCATTATTGATTTTATTAGTTGATTGGTTTTTTTTAGCTCAAGGAGATTGGAAAAAATTTTTCTCTAGAGGTGTAATACACATTATCTTTTGGACAACATTATTTGGTACATTTGCAAAATTTAACTGGCATCCCCCAACACCAAAAGAAATCGCAAAAATAGAAGTTGAAAATAATAGAGGAAACATTTTAACAACAACACCAGAAGAAAAAATCAAACCTGTCCCATACTTTATTTCTCAATTTAAAGTCCTGCAACACTATTTCTTTATGTTCTTTTGGCCACTCAATATTGCATTTGATTATGACTACAGACTTTCCAAAAGTTTTTGGGATTCAGATACCATATATCCTTTTTTAGTTATGCTTTCAATTGTCTTATTATCACTGTTTCTTTTTATAAAAAATAGAACAAACATAATAAGTTTTTGTATTGCCTGGTTTTTTATTACCATTTTACCTAGAGCATCTTTTATTCCCTCTACAGAATTGGTATGTGATTATAAAACATATGTCTCCTCTTTTGGAATGATGCTACTAATTGCTGTGTTCTTTTTATATCTAATCAAAAGTATTTCATACTTGAGCTCCGCCTTTGCTCATTCAAAAAAACAATCCCATTATAAATTGGCACTTACATCATTACTTATTATTCTTTCCGGCTTTGCAACAAAAAGTAGAAATTTAATATGGAGTAGCGAACTAGCTTTTTGGGAAGATGCTGTAAAAAAAGCTCCCACAAAAGCTCGATTATACAACAATTATGCTGTAAGTCTTGCTGAAGCAGGAAGAGTTCCAGAAGCAATGGAAGTGTATAAAAAAGCCAGTCAACTTGACCCAACTTACGCAGAACCAGTTATCAATCTTGCGTTTCATTATCAGTTTATGGGCAAAAATGATATTGCTCTAAAATATTATGAGAAAGCTTTGCACTTAAAAGAAATGCATCCACAAATGTATAACAATCTTGGAATTTTACACTTAAATGACAAACATTATCCTCAAGCTGAAAACTGTTTTAAAACGGCTATAAAATTAAGGCCTTATCACAGTAAAGCACACTATCACTTGGCAAGAACATATCAAGATCAAAATAAATTAGAAGCAGCAGCGCATCATTATAAACTTGCATACCAAGGAGATCTTCCAGATATAGATTCTTGCTATCTGCATGGTGCAATAAGTTTTCAATTACAAAAATATGATGAAGCAATTGAAAGCCTAGAAGAGGTAAAACGACTACACCCAAATTATAAAAATGCCGTCTTTCTGCTAGCCAACTGTTATTATAATCAACGTAATTATTCCAATGCCACAGCAAATTTTGAGCTTGTATATAAACGGGATCCTAAAAATTTAGCCAATGCCTATAATTATGCCCAATCCCTTATGAAGCAAAATAAATATGAACCAGCTCTTTCTTTATTCAAACTTTGTAATTCTGATCAAAAAAACTTTCCATTCTCCCAACTTCATACTGTTAAATGCCTAGCTGAACTTGGGCAAAAAGAAAAGGCTAAAGAACAAGCTTTAACCTTAATTCAAAATGCAAACACTCCTGAAATATCTAACTTAGGTATCGACTTATTGAAAGAAATTGGCTGATCTAAAAGCTTTTATTTCGTTTTTATGATATCATTTCTTTATATGGTCAGTTTAAACTTAAAAAACGATCGCCCTGAGGAGCTGCGCAGCAGCGTTTCGAAGGGTTTTACCAATCGGCTCCAAATTAAACTGAAGAATAAACCCGATCATTAAGACCCTTCAAGATGCTCGCTACTCTCGCTCCTCAGGGTGATCGGCAATAGTGTAAAAATTCATTACGTTTACAACTAAATTAAACTTGGATAACAAATATGGATAAACGTTACGAACATTCAAAATTTGAAAAAGAAGCAAGAGAGTTGTGGGAAAAGAATAAAATCTATCAATTTGATCCTGAATCAAAAAAAGAAAATTTTACTGTCGACACCCCACCTCCAACAGTGTCTGGCTCTTTGCATACCGGTCACATATTCTCTTATACACACACAGATATTATTGTTCGTTACAAAAGAATGCAAGGTTTAAATGTATTTTATCCAATGGGTTTTGATGATAATGGACTAGCAACAGAACGATTTGTAGAAAAAACACACAAGCTCAAAGGACATATGCTCAAGCGTTCTGATTTTATTAAACTTTGCCTAAAAGAAAGTGCTAAAACAGCAAAAGAATTCGCACAACTATGGAAAAATGTTGGCCTTTCAATTGATTGGACAAAAACATATTCAACAATTTCTGATAAAGCTAGAAAAATTTCTCAACTTTCATTTCTTGAACTTTATAAAAAAAATTTAATCTACAGAAAAGAAGAACCCTCTTTATATTGCACAACATGCCGAACCACCGTTGCACAGGCTGAATTGGATGACGCCCAGATTTCAAGCACGTTCAATGACATTGAATTTGAAACAGAAGATGGACAAAAATTAACCATTGCAACAACCCGTCCAGAACTACTTCCTGCTTGTGTTGCAGTATTTTATCATCCAACAGATGAAAGATATAAAAATTTAGAAGGCAAACATGCTATCATTCCTGTTTTTGGACAAAAGGTAAAAATTTTAGCCGACGAAAAGGTTGATAAAGAAAAAGGCACCGGACTTGTTATGTGCTGTACCTTTGGTGATCAAACAGATATTTTGTGGTTCAAAAAACACAAACTTCCATTTGTTCAAGTTGTTGGACTAGATGGGAATTGGACAGATGCAGGCGGACCATTAAAAGGTTTAAAATTTCATGAAGCTCGCAAAAAAGTTTTAGAACTTTTAAAAGAACAAGGCAAGTTATTAAACCAGAAAAAAATAAAACATAACGTTAATGTACACGAACGCTGCAAACAAGAAATTGAATACTTAATTCTTTCTCAATGGTTTATAAAAATTCTGGAACACAAAAATAACTTTTTAAAACAAGCAGAAAAAATAAAATGGTATCCAGAATTCATGCAAGCTAGATATAAAGACTGGGTAGAAAACTTAGGATGGGATTGGTGCATTTCGCGTCAACGTTTTTATGGAATTCCTTTTCCTGTTTGGCATTGCGCAGATTGTCATGAAATTATTTTAGCTGATGAAAAAGATTTACCAATCGATCCGCAAGAAACAGAATATCCTGGCAAAAAATGCCCTAAATGCTCAAGTACTAACATAAAACCAGATACAGATGTTATGGACACCTGGAATACTTCATCCTTAAGTCCACAAATCAATGTTAACTGGCCAAATTTTGATCAAGGCATCAAAATGCCAATGTCGATGCGTCCACAAGCACACGATATTATAAGAACCTGGGCATTTTATACTATAGCTAAAGCTTACTATCACAACAACGATATTCCTTGGAAAGAAATTGTCATCTCCGGACACGTTTTGGCTGGAAGAGAAAAAATTTCCAAATCAAAAGAAGGTAAAGGCGGCGCTCCAACCCCAGAACAACTTCTTACAATATATCCAGCAGACGTTATTCGTTATTGGACCGCAAACGGAAAACTTGGAACCGATACTGCATTTAGTGAAAACCAATTAAAAATCGGCCAAAGACTGATCACAAAATTGTGGAATGCATTCAGATTCTGTAAGGACCACATCGAAAGTTATACACCAGAAAAAATTGATTCTACAAAATTGGATCATTTGAACAAATGGTTGCTACATAAATTTAATGAAACCATAAAACTTTATACCAAATACTTTGATAAATATGATTATACCCTTGCACTAGAAACAGCCGAAAGATTTTTCTGGCACGACTTTTGCGATAACTATATCGAACTAATTAAAGACCAAATTTTTAATCCAGATCAATATTCTAATGATACATTAAAAAATACCCGCTACACACTTTATAATATTGGCTTTGGAATTTTACAAATCTTTGCCCCAGCATTACCACACATTACAGAAACTTTGTATCAAACCTTATACAAAGACAAAGAAAAAGAAAACTCTTTACATATAACAGTATTAGATAAACAACGCTTTGAACATGACTTTAAAGATAGTGCAGAATTTGTAGATAAAATTGTAACCATTGTAAATACCTGCAGAAAACTAAAAACCGAAAAACAACTTTCTTTAAAAACAGAACTTGAGCTATTAAATATTTATTCTGATGATCAAAAAATGCTTGATAAAATAAAAGAAGAAGAAAGCTTGTTGCGCGGAATTGCAAAGGCAAAACATATCGAATATAAAAATGAATTTGGAGAACAAACATTAGAAAATGTTGGTGGAGGCTGGATAATGAGTATTCACATATGATACTCATAAAAAATAAAATTAAAAAAATAAAAATAAACGAATCTCAAATCAAAAAAGACGTAGCCGCAATGCTGCGTCTTTTAAATTACTCCGACTTTGATATAGGAATCTGGTTTACAACAAACCAGACAATCAAAAAATACAACAAAGCCTATCGCAAAAAAGATAAAGCAACAGACATCCTCTCCTTTCCATATCACACAAATCTAAAAGCAGGAGAAAGGATTAAAATCACATCTGAAGAAGATAAAAACCTGGGAGATATAATCATCTCCTTGGAATTTGCACAAAAAGATTCCAAACATTTAAAAACAACACTTCAAAAACATCTAAAAATGCTCTTAGCGCACGGAATAGCACATCTTCTGGGTTATAACCATAAAACAGAAAAAGAATTCGCTGTAATGCAAAAATTTGAGCAAAAACTACTCGCCTCAATTTACTAATCCCCTATAAAGGCAACTGGAAAATCAAAAAACCTCCCACAATTCAAATATTTTACATCTG
>CAZFDQ010000175.1:0-1676 GCA_964518205.1 uncultured Pseudomonadota bacterium
AGCTTAAATGGTTTGGCGGATATAGTGCTGATGATGATAAATATTATTTATTTGATTACACACAAAAAGAAGAAATTAAGAAGTTAATAAAAGAACATAAATATATTTGTGGTTTTAATATTAAGAATTTTGACAATCCAATCATAGAAAACTTCTTAGGAGAAGATTGTTTTGAGTATAAAATAATCCTGGATTTGTGGGAATGCTTAGCACCAAAAGGGAGAGATGGTTTTGGAAAACATAATAAAAACAGGTTAGCTTCTATGGGTTATACCAATCTTAAAAATTACAAACTAAAAACAATAATCCAAGAACTAAAACTTGACAATGAAAACAAAGGAGAAATAGACTATGACATTTTTAAAAAAGACACTTGGAACAAAATTGAACAAGATGAAATTAAAAAATATCTAAAACAAGATATTGTTATAACCAAAAAACTTCTGGAGTGGTATTTTAACCAGTTCCAATCTTTAGGGCAACTTATGAAAAAAGATGACGCAAGAAAACTAAAACATCTTAAAAATTCAATTCCAAGTGTAGCATACGCAGTAGTTTGCAACAAAGCAGGATTACCAAACGATTTTGAAGAACAAAGACCCGACAAACTTAAATCATATCCAGGAGGACACCATATAAACCCAAGATGGAATTTAGTTAAAGGCAACATAATTGAGATTGATTTCACAAGTGCATATCCCCACGCTTTAATGATGTGCAACCTATTCTCACCATGTAAAGATGGTTGGAGTGGAAATGGGTTTTATTCTGTTGAAGGAACATACAACAACAAAGAACAGGGCAAAGTTGAGAAAGCAATAAATGAAATACTCCTGGAAAGGTTAAAAGCAAAAAAGGATAATAACAAACCAAAGAACTTATCCTATAAGTTGGTTATAAATTCTATCTATGGTTTGACAGGTAATTGGAAATTTAAATCTTTATACAACCCAACAACTGCAAGTGACTGCACCCACATTGTAAGAACATGGATGAAAAAACTTGCAAAACATTTAGAGGAGAATGGATTTCAATGTCTATATGGTTTCACAGATTCAATCTTTGTTAAAATCCCAGACAACTTAAACAAAGAAGTTTTAATGTTCTTAGTTGATAATGTGCTACAAGAATTTAAACAAAATGTTCCATTTCCCAAAGACACTTTTAATGTTAGCATAGAAGAAGAAATAAAAATGATTTGGTTTGTTGCAAAGAACTGTTATCTATTTGTAACCAAAGATAATGAAATAAAATACAAATCTACTCTTTTAAATGGGAATACTCCCGCAATAATAATGAAAGTTTTTGAGGAATATATCAAACCAAAAATAATCAAAGAACTGGATATTAACTTCACAGAAACAGAACTAAAAGAGGAAATAATCAAACATCTAAAGCAAGACATTTCTTTAGCAGGAGAAGAATACAATGTTGGAGAATTAGCAGGATATAAAGTTAAAACATCTTTACACTATCAAATATCCAATCAATATGGTTCTGGTAAACACTTTTTAATTCCAAACACTAAAGGTATTGGTGTTGGTGTAGGAAAGAAATATTGCAAGGCAGAGGAATTTGAAAAGAACAATATCGGATTTGAAGATGTTGATATTTCACAGTTGATTAAACATCTAAAACCATTTTATCAAACTAAACCCAAAGAGCATCCAAAATGT
>CAZFDQ010000176.1:0-4257 GCA_964518205.1 uncultured Pseudomonadota bacterium
TGCCTCGCAAGTTGGACGCGTTATGGGCCATGCCCAAGCCGCACAGCAGACTGCAATGTTTTCGGCGATTAGATACTATCCAACGCTTGCATTTACGAATGTTTTGCTACCTGTGTTGAGCTTTGCAACTCCGTTTTTGTTAGAGAGGTATAAGATTAAGGTTGATCCCACTAAGGTACCGCCTAAAAACCAATAATTCTATTTAAAATGTAATTGTTAAAATTTAATTAATGTTTGGGGAACACATGAAAAAAATAGTATTTAGTTTTTTTGCAATATTAACGATTCTATCTCAACCTATTTTGACATACGAAGATGATCATTATGATTATGCAAGATATGGTAGAAAAAATTTAAGAGGGTATCGATTAAATTTTGCTCGCTTATCTAATAGAGATTTGGCAGGATGTGATTTTTATCATGCAAATCTTAATTGTGCAAAATTAATAGGTACAGATCTAACTCTTTCTTCTGCTGAAGGCATATTCTTTATCTATGCAATTTTAGTAAATGCCAAACTATTTAAAATAGAAGCTCGAGGTGCACACTTTAGAAATGCAATATTATCAGGGGCAGATTTGAGTGATGGCAATTTTAAAAGCGCTGATTTTGAAGGAGCATTATTTTGTGGATGTAAGTATGATGATGTAGTTATTGAACCTGCAATGTTAGACGGTGCAGATTTTGAGGGTGCCGACTTTAAAGATGCAATGTTAACACTAGAACAAAAAAAATATCTTCGCGAACATGGTGCGATAAATGTTCCAGCTGATGGAGAATTTGAAGATGCTTCTTCTTATCAGGCATATCAGCTTCCAAATTTTTTCTCATCCCTAGGCGAAACGTTTATAACCTTTCCAAAAGAATTCGGTAAGTTTATTATAAATATTTTATCTTGCGGGATGCTTTGCAAAAATATCTGTGATTAGTCTCTGTCGCCCCATTTCAGGGGCTTTGATATATTTTTTATTTCTATTCCACGGGTTACACCCGTGGCTACTAATTGTCGCCCTAGTTGAGGGCTATTGATAACCAAAATGTGTTGTAATTAAAAAAATTTAGCGTTCATGAACGAAGGTAAATAATATTAATAAATCAGTACGTTGAAAGTTTTAGAGCTCACGAATGTGAGCGAAAATCAGTAGCCACGGGTGGAACGTAGTGTAACCCGTGGAAAAGAAGCAAGAAACACAACACATAGCCCACGAATGTGGGCGGCACTTACCTACATATTTCTGTTAAAGGTATCCAGATCAACATTGATTTCTCTTAAAATTGTTCGTATTAGTGGGCGAGTTAATACTTTTCCTTTATGGTGAGGGATAGTTGTTGTTCTTCCGTCTGGGTGTTTATAAAAAACATGGCTTCCTTTGTGACGTATTTTGTTGAATCCGGAAATGAAAAGAAATCTTTCCAATTTTTTTGCTGAAATAACAGGGAGCTTAGTCACATGCAACGTCCACTTGTTGTAAGCCTATAAACTCAGGTAGAGATTGTTTTTCTTGAGGGTCCATTTCTTGAAGGCAAAGCTCGATGACCTCTTTTAAATTTTTGTAAAGCTCATCTAAACTTTTAGCTTGAGTGTGTGCTCCAGGAATAGAAGGTACATATCCAATGAGCATGCCTGTTTCGGGATCTTTTTCTATGTATGTTGTAAATTTCATATTTTTACCTTGTAAATGAGTTATTTTAACCTCAAAACTACATAGATGATCGTAATGCTTTGTGGATAAAAATTCAAGATTTTTGTTTCTTTATTCATTTCTTGATTGTGCAAATTGCAAAAATATCTGTGATTAGTCTCTGTCGCCCCATTTCAGGGGCTTTGATATATTTTTTATTTCTATTCCACGGGTTACACTGCGCTGCATCCGTGGCTACTAATTGTCGCCCTCGTTGAGGGCTATTGATAAATTAGTGGGTTGAAAATTTTAGAGCCCACGAACGAGGGCTGAAAATATTGATAAATAAATGTGTTGGTGTATTGAAAGTTTTAGAGCTCACGAACGTGAGCGAAAATCAGTAGCCACGGGTGGAACGTAGTGTAACCCGTGGAAAAGAAACAAAAAACACAACACATAGCCCACGAATGTGGGCGGCACTTAGGGCAAATTATTAGTGGGTATTAAAGTTGTAATTAGAAGTAGAAACATGAACTTCTGGTCGTACATATTTTTTATGTTTTATTGAGTATCTTATTTGATCTTTAATAGCTTTTACCGTTTTTAATACTGCATCAGAGCTAAGAGCATCAACTCCATTTTTTTTGTATTCATCGTATAAAGCATCAAATATGGGATGTAATTCTTCTGGTAAATATAATTTATTATTTGCTTCAGACTCATCTAAGTTGGGATTATAGTTTTTCAGAAGATTTTCTAGTGTTGTTGAAATTCTATCGAAATCTTTTTTGCCAGCCATTAAGGTAAAAATAAAAGGAAAAATTGAGCTAAAGAAAGATAACATAGTAGTTGTTATGAGATTAGGAATTGTAATCTTTTCTGTACTTAGAATAGGAGAAGATAGTACAAAATATTGTACAAAACAAAAAAGTGCAACTTCAATAACTCCAAAACTAATGCCTCCAGCGGTAAAGGCTCGTTTTAAATAAGAACTTGTTGATTCCTCTTCATTTGCATCGGTAATCAAGACTCTTTCTACTAGTTCCCATGGATATTTTTTATAAAGCTCTTGTTCTAATGGGCTTAGCTCCATAGCGGAAGTTTTTGTGATGAATAATGCAGCAAAGACATAAATTAAACCAAAGATCCAGCTAATTTTTTTTTGTTGTATTAACATGATAAAAATTCCTTTTGTGTTTTTATTGTTGTTTAGATAGTATTGTGGTTCTTTAAGAAGGTAATTTTAGTTTTAATATTTGTTAAAGTCAAGACAATTTGACATTGGTTTCGTCATAATGTGACTCAAAATGACGGAATCGGCGTCACTTTGCAAGCAGGTCAAAATATTCTGACTAAAATGAAGTAAATTTGAGAATAGTTGTGACTTTTCTCCATTTTAGCAATTTAGTTGTAAGTTGTGTATTTTAAAGTGCCACTTTAAATTAGTATGGCAAATTTTGCATATAGCCTTGACTATTTAAAGGTGGCCCAAGCTTTATTTTTTTGATACAGGGCTTGCATGTTCTTTATTAGGAATTGATTCACCGCAAACGTTAAGTAATTCACATTTTAATGGATCTCTTTTTGAGTCATTAATTGTTTCTGATTTATACAAACAGTATTGCAATTTGGGACGTAGACCGTCGGTCTATTTTTGGCGAGATGCTGGTGGGGCGCATGAGGTTGATTGTATTTTAGATCAAGGAGCTAAAAGTTATCCTGTAGAAATTAAAGCTGGCAAAATGATTTCAAGTGATTCGCTTAGAGGGATTGAATATTGGAATAATATTGCTAACGCCAAACCACGTGATTCTTATTTAATTTATGCAAACAAAGAAAATCAGATAAGAAAACAAGGAAATGTTATTGGCTGGCAAGATGCTGCAACCTTAGTAGAAAAAGTTAGTGGAAAAAAATAGCTTGTTTACAAATATAAGTTAGATAAAAACTTTTCTGCATCAAGAATTTTAATCTCATTCTGGTGATGTTCTTGATGTAGATATTTAACTAATTGAATTGCTTCAAGGTTATATTTTTCGTGGAAATAAACAAGAGGTTTACTTGGAGTTTTGTCGGATAATTTTACTTCTATGATATTTTCAATTTTATCTTTGTGTGTTAAGGCAAAATCTACTTCCAAGCCGTCTTTTGTTCTAAGATAATGTAAGTCATATTCTTGAGCAAGAATATCGGTTTTAGCGTAGGCCATTTTTAAAAGGCTGAGAGCAACAAGGTTTTCTAATTTGGTTCCATCGTCTCCTTGAACTAGGGCTGTATCAAAAAAATATATCTTGGGTTCTTTAAGAAGGCTGCGAGCAATATTTTTTGAATAGGGTGTTACTCTAAAAATAATAAATAGCGCTTCTAGTATTTGAATATATTTTTTTATCGTAGTTGCAGAAACTGCAACATCTTCGGCTAAAGATTGATATGAAACAGGGGAGCCAACCTTGTTTTTTAACAAGTTGAAGACAAGTTGCATCGCTTTTGCATTTTGAATTTTATCTATTTCAAAAATATCGGTGCTTAAAATACTGTTGGTATATTGTAATCGCCACCTATTTGCCTGCGTAGCATTTTCTGCTAAATATGGTTCTGGAAAGCCACTACGTTCAATTAATTTTTCGATATTTGT
>CAZFDQ010000177.1:0-3826 GCA_964518205.1 uncultured Pseudomonadota bacterium
TTATTTCTTTCATTGTTTCGTTGAAAACGAGTCGTTTAAATGCGTTTTAGAGCGTCCGTTTTTAGTATCTGATATAAACCACTACCTTATGCGACCGAAAGTTTCCTCAACACTACCAAGACGAAATAAAAACCAATTATAGCACCAAGCCCAGAGGTGAATAAAGAGAAAAACGGTATAGCGTCAAAAAAATCTTGTGTTTCTGCGGCAAAATGAAACCCAGCACTTACCGGCTCAAATAAAGCTAGTTCCTCGACCGGCGTTTCTACGCCGGTTATTAAACCCTTGACAAGGTTTGAAAACCAATAAATCGGTGCGAATAGTTCTTGGAATATGTCCTCAAACATATCATAAAACCAATAGACTAGGTGGAATATGTCGTATATGTGATGAATTAAATCATCGAAAAACCCACCAATCGCACCAGCAACGGAGTTTCCAATTCCTTGAAAATACTCAACCGTATATTCGCCGACTGTTTCGACCTTCGACCAAAATTCTGACAGATAACCCCAAATCATAAAAAAAACCCCCTACCTTCGCAAGGAGTCGATAACTACTGAAATAAAAATCGCACCAAGAGAAACCGACACTATTAAAATCAATATGCCCGAAAAATCGTCAAAAATACTTCCCATATAACCCAGCATCGCCTCTGTGTCTGACCCCGTCCAATTTATTATTGAAATCATAGCCAGTCGTCCCTTCGACTTTTCTTGTCGTCATCTCCTAACCAAAAATCCTTACCTGTTTTGGTATATTTATCAAACCAGTCATCAAAAAATCTTGCGTCCCGTCTTGCTCTTGCCCTTTCAATCTTTTTTATTTCTCTGTTGTCTTTACCAATTAAATCTAGAATTTCCTTTTTTGTTTCGTGTTTCATATATGTCCCGGGTATGGTGGAAGCCCGGCCTGCTTTACTCGGTAGGAATCCGGCCAGATGTCGTATCCGAAACCACCCCTTAAGTTATCCCGTCGGAAGGATTTTTATCTTGCTCTTACTAAGCTGATTGCCTTTTTGATAACCCAGAATCCTAAAGGCAAACCAATGGCCAAAAGTATCAATAGATTTAAGTCTGTGAAAAGAGTTCCAACATAAGCAAGGGCGTTTGTGATAAAAGTCCCGTCAATAGGTGCGGTTAAAATTGTAAACATATTTTTATCTTGCTCTTACTAAGCTGATAACTTTTCTCACTACCCAGAAACCTAAAGGCAAACCAATGGCAAGCATAATCAAAAGCGAAAAATCCGTCCAAACATCACCAACATAAGCCAAAATTGAATCGATGTTGCCGGTATCCACTGTTAAAATGCTAAGCATTTTGCCGGTAGCATAAAAGAAAAGTTTACTTAAAATCGACCTTTTATTTTATTTTAGTCTATCAAGAAATTATGTCAACCACCTAATAAGAAAAGAGGCAACGATCCCTACAATAATCAAGCTCGCAAAAATAAAAAAGACATACGGCTCGCCGATGATAAAATAAAAACCCGTAAATAAATTTTCTTGAAAAATTGCCTGTGTCATAATTTATCGCCTGTCTTTATAGTGATAGTGATGATGAAAAACAACATTTCTTGCGTCGTGAAAAAATTTAATAATAGTATCTATCCCCCTTATCAAATATACTGACAGAAAAAAATAAAAAACGAAAATAATTCCTTGTCCTAAAAAATAACCGAAATTTTTTATCATAATTGTTTAATCATTTTTCCAAATAAAACCAAAAATTACTTTTGCTACGAGTCCGGCCAAAAGCATAAAGAAAAAAATTATCAAAATACTTTCCCCGTAGCTAAAACTTTTATCTATAAAAAAAGTGTTTGTAGTGTTGTCGGTTTCAACTTGTATCAACTCAAACCCGTATTTTCCTTGTTTTAAAAAAGCGTTAAAACTCGTCGGCGAATCGGTTATTGTCAAATCTATAATTTCCCACCCGGAAGCACCGGCCGTGTTTAATTCCTCTAAAGTTTTATCCTCGATGTAATCATATTTAAACATATATTTTTTTACTCGTGTTTTGGTTAATCCCCCCCTATAGTCCCCCCTTATAGCCAAAAATCGAGTAAATTTAACTTTTTTAATTGCTTTCTTACCGGCACAATTTTGCCGTGCTACAGTCGGCTATAAGTGCCGGCAAGAAAATAATTATTTTAAAATAAACTCTGCGACTTCCGGTTTTGGTGGTTGAGGCCTGTTCCTTGTTTCAAAACTAATCAATGTAAAAGCACCGTAAGAAATAAAAACTAAAATTAAAACGGCGACGACTATACAAATAATATCTTTTGCCTTTTCCATAACTTTATTTTCTCGCCCTTGTTGATCTCGGTTTCCGGACGGTTTTCTTTCCTTTTAAAAGTTCTTTTTTATATTCCTCTAATGCCCTCTCGTATTTTAATCTTAACATTTCCTCTTTTGTTATCAATCCCAATTTCTCGGCCTCCTCTAATTTTGTTAAATCTTTTTTTTTAAGAAACTTCTGTAAAAATTTCATAAAGTTTTCCACAGGTTTTACACAAACTGTTCATAACTATTGACGAATCGACATTTTTAAAATTTTTTCGCCAAATTTTTTTAATGTTTAATCTTTTTAAGATAAATCTTTCTTAATTTGTTGCTTATATGAATCAATGTTTTTAACAGAGTATAATCTTTAATCCTTGTTCCTGTAAGAAAGGCCTTCCGTTCCCGTTAAAAACAGGTTCGAAGGCCTAACATTACGAAACACGGTTTTAATCCCCGTTCCTCTCCTGTTTATACCCGGAGAGAGGCAAATGTTGGCTTTATTTAACTTAAAGAGTGTTTAAACCCCCGGAATGCGTGGAATGGCCACAAGACGCACTCTCTTTATAGTCGCAAAAATAAACTACCTTCCAACGACTGTTAATTATTAAAACCCGGAATAAATTTTAAAGCAAATCTTAATACAAAAATACCTATCATCAACCCAATTATTATTAAAAACCATTGAACAAAACCAAACCCACCAAGAAAAACAGCGAGGCCTATAAGAATATAGCCAAAGAAATTAAGAAACTTACCGACCCCGAATCCTAAATCATAAGATGTGTTTATATTAAAATACTTAACAATTGTATCGCCGAAATTACCTATCATATTAAAAATTGGTGTAAAAAAACCTGCTATTGATACAAATAATTGAGTTGGCGTGTCGTATCTGGTCGTATTGAAAGTATACCAATCGTAAAAATCCGGTGTTTCAAAAAAACTGTCCCAACCGTCAATGTTTATTGTCAAATAATAATGTTGCTCAAAAGCGACATCGTCCAGCCAAATATAACCATAGCCCGACAGAAAAACATCATCAACTAATTCATAACCCGTCCTAACGGCCGTTGCCGTAAAGTGCCAAACCCCATCCTTGTCCATTCCAAAATCTAATAAATTAACCTCTTTACTACTACCCTCTAAGTCGGCGACCTCATAAGATAACATTTTTGAAATTGTCCCTGTCGGCCGGTGTTCAAATCCGACATATATTGTGTCCCAATCCTCTATATTTGCCCAGCCAAAAGTAAAACTCGTATCTATATCGGTTATTGTTGTCGCACTTGCCGGCGAAACAGCAAAGATTTCTAATTCCGGTTCAACAACAAAATTATATTGAGAATAGGCGTAAAAATCCATACTTCCAACATCTTGCCAAGATCCGTCTTTATATTGTCTATAAATTAAAGTTCTTTCGCCCTCTTGTTGGCAATCCAATGGCCACGACCCCCAACCTTTAATTGACATATCATGTTCTTTCCCTACCGGGTAGCAATAAGAAAATACATTGCCACAAGATCCACTGCCACAGAGTTC
>CAZFDQ010000178.1:0-1891 GCA_964518205.1 uncultured Pseudomonadota bacterium
GCTTGAAATGCTTGAGTTTTTAATGCCTCATGTGCCACAAGATAAACCAAATCATTTACTTGGCATAGGAGATCTTGAATCTATTAAGGGAATTTTACCACTAGGGGTTGATACTTTTGATAGTTCACATCCAACTCGATGTGCCAGACATGGTTTGTTGTTTACAAAAAATGGTTTGCTTCGAATTGCAAAAAGTGGAAACGGTCAAGTTCATGATTCGATTGAAAAAGGGTGTCAGTGTCCAACGTGTCAGTATTATTCACTTTCTTATGTTTATCATCTTTATAAAGCAAAAGAATTGAGTGGCTTTACGCTTGCAACAATTCACAATGTTTATTTTATGATTGAATTAATGAAGGAATATAGACGCAAGATTTTGGATGATGAGATTTAGTTTAAGGTTTTTAATCTCAACGAACCAGAGATATTATCAAAATCAAAATCAAATAATTCTAAAGTTGTTGAGTGCATAAGAACTTCGATTGTTTTTTCAACGGTATGACTTCTTTCTTGTGACCATAAATATATTTCAACAATATGACGAGGGAACCAGTGTGCTTTTAGTTCAATTGCAAGGCGGTTTGGGTCATCACGTCTTAGTTGAGTAGGATTATCTGGATTTATAAAAAGTATGTTTAGTATTGTTTCAATTGCTTGGTTGCAAAAGCAGTCCATATTTAAATTACATGTACATTTACATTCAAGAGTTGTTATATCATATATGTTATTTTCTGGCATGATATGCAATAATCTTATTAATTTTTCGTCTTCCATGTTTAAAACAGAATTGCCTAATGCATATATAGTTGGTCTTTCATCCTGGTTAAGCAGACAGCTGTGGATAGGAGTAGAAAACCATGAACCGGGTGAAACAAGATAAACAGAAAAAATTAAAAACAAAAATACACAAATTAAATTTTTTTTTAATTTCATTGATTCCCTTTTTTTAAATAATCTAAAAATAGTTAAAAATGTTGTGGGAAATCAAGTTTACAGTTAAAAAATATTTTTTGAATATTTATTTTATTTGTAACGGATTTTTATTAAATCCAATTAGTTGGCACTCTGGTTGTGGAATAACTCCAAATTTATCAAAAGTAAGTTGTTGGATTTTTTTTGCAAGATTAATTACATCATTGCTTGTAGCATTAGGTAAGGTTATGAACATGTTGGCATGTTGTGTTGAAACTATTGCATTGCCAATGCGTAGTTCGCCTTTGATTCCAATTTTATCTAAATAGTAGGCTGTGAAGATCATTTTTTTATCATTGATTTTATAGTCAATTTCGTTTACATGGAAATTTCGAAAAAAACTTCCACATGTATTAGTATTTGGATATCTTTTTTGTCTATGTCTGATTATTTCGTCTCGTCTTCCTTTTGCATAAGCGGTTTCAATGTTACCTGTTTTTTTTAATTTAAAAGTTGCATCAATAAGATAATATTCTTTTTTTTGTAATGTAGATTTATCGTATCCAAAATTAAACCAGGATTTATCTACTATTTTTATTTCAGTAGTTTCTTTATTTATAATCTGAGCTGATACTAAAAAATCACTTAAAAGATGATCGATATAATGAATGTTGATATAAACAGAACCGCCAACCGTTCCGGGTATATGACTAAATTCTTCTAATCCAACTAAATTATTATCAAGACAGTAGTTGATTAAATCTTGAATAGTAACTCCAGCTTCAGCTGTAACTAGATCATTTTTTATTGATATTTGTTTGAGTTGTGGTCTTATTGTAAGACCATCAAAGCCATTGTCGTTTATTAAAATATTTGCTCCCAGGCCTAAAACAAATGTTTTTAAGTGGTTTTTATTTGCAAATACTAATGCTTGCGCAAACTCATTTTTATTTGTTGGTTCACAAAAATATTTTGTGTT
>CAZFDQ010000179.1:0-2981 GCA_964518205.1 uncultured Pseudomonadota bacterium
CTGAAACAAGTTCAGGATGACGACTGGCATATGAATAAGCTCGCTTAAAGTTAAGATGTAAGATTTAAAAGGTATATGAGCTTAAAATATTAAAGGTTAAATCATGCCAAAAAATAATAAATTTTATATAACAACACCAATTTATTATGTAAATGCAAAACCGCATATCGGAACATTATATTCAACGATTCTTGCTGATGTAACTGCAAGATGGAATAAATTATGTGGAAAAGAAGTTTTCTTTTTAACAGGGACAGATGAGCACGGACAAAAGCTTGAAGAAGCAGCTGCAAAATCAGGAAAGACGCCGCAAAAATTTGTTGATTCAATTGTGCCCACATTTAAGGAGGTGTGGAAGAAGTATGAAATTGAATACGATAAATTTATAAGAACAACAGATAAAGAACATGAAATAGCAGTTCAAACATTAATCAAAACACTTCAAGCTAATGATGATATTTATAAATCTTTTTATTCTGGTTGGTATTGTGTTCCGTGCGAGCGATATATTACAGTTGAATCTGAAGGTGAAAAAAACGAAGAAGGTAAATATATTTGTCCTATATGCAAAAGGGATTTAAAAGAGATAGCAGAAGAAAGTTACTTTTTTCGTCTTTCTGCATATGAAGATCAGCTTCTAAAATTTTATGAAGAAAATTCAAACTTTATTGTTCCAAAAGAAAAACTGAATGAAGTCGTTTCTTTTGTAAAATCAGGGTTAAAAGATCTTAGTATTTCAAGAAGAAAAGTTAAATGGGGAGTCCCATTTCCAGGAGACCCAGAACACACTGTTTATGTTTGGGGTGATGCGCTTACAAACTATATTAGTGCAATTGGCTATGGATCTGATTCTGCAAAAGATAAAGAACAATTTGAAAAATGGTGGCCTGCAAATTTGCACTTGATGGCAAAAGATATTGTGCGTTTTCATGCTGTTTATTGGCCGGCATTTTTGATGGCTGCAGGTTTACCATTGCCTAAAAAAATGTTAGTTCATGGTTATATTTTGTCTGATGGATCTAAGATGTCTAAATCTTTGGGCAATGTTATGGACCCAAATATCTTAGCTGATTGGTATGGTGTTGAGCAAATTCGTTATTACCTATTACGTCAGATGCCAATAAATCAAGATGGTCATTTTGCATTAAAAGATCTTGAAGGAAGAATTGGTTCAGATTTAGCAAATAATTTGGGTAATTTGCTTAATAGGACTTTAACGCTTGCATTGAGCAATGATTTAAATGAAGTTGTTGCTCCTGAAACTTTTGAGGTAGAAACTTTAGCACTAAGAGAAAAATGCGAAGAAGCATTTAGAAGTTTTTGGGATGAAATGAATCATAATCATTATCACGTAGCGCTTTCTGATTTGTGGAAATTCATTTCTGAAGTGAATGCATTTTTCCATGCACAACAACCATGGAAAGTTGTAAAAAATAATAAAGAATTGTTTGCAGAAATTATTTCTGCTGTGTGCCATTCGCTTTATGCTGTTGGTGTATTGCTTTGGCCTGTAATGCCTAAGAAAATGGAAGAGCTTTTAGTTGCATTAGGGCACAAGTTTGATTTAAAAAATAACTATGAAAATGAATTGCGTAAAAATTTGTGGAATAAAACTTTTATTTTAAAAAAAACAAAAGAGCCTCTTTTTGTTAAACCTGAATCTCATTTAAAGAATTCTGAACCTAAAGAGGAAGATGTGCAAGAAGAAGAGTTTATTACTATAGATGACTTGATTAAAGTAAAATTAATTGTTGGAACCATTTTAGAATGTGAACCAATTAAAGGTTCTAATAAATTGTATAAACTTCAAGTTGACCTGGGAAAATTAGGTAAACGTCAAATTTTAGCCGGTGTTGCACAATTCTTTAAGCCCGAAGAGCTTATTGGCAAGCAAGGTGTTTATGTTACCAATCTTAAACCTCGCAAAATGATGGGTACAGAATCACAGGGCATGATGCTTTTTGCAAAAGATGATAAAGGCAATATGCGTATGGCAACTGTTGGGGGAATTATTGAAAATGGAACAAGGTTAAGTTAAAACTTTATTTTTGTTTAAGTCTTTTGTTAGTTTAAGCCGTTCATTGATTTGTAATGAACGGTTTAAACTAACAAAAGGGGAATTGTAATGAAAATAGGTTATCCGTGCATAAATCGTAGTATTGGTTGTACTGCAAATTCAACTTTTCGTCTTGCATCATATTCAAAAGAAAAATTGATAGAAAAAGTAGATAATAATCTAAATTGTATTCTAAAAATTTTAGAATACAATTTAGAACACAATATTTTATTTTTTAGAATATCTTCAGAGCTTGTTCCTTTTGCGTCCCATCCTGTATGTAAATTTAATTGGCGAAAACATTTTCAAGAAAAATTTGAGTTTATTGGTAAATTCATAAAAAAATATAAAATGCGTATTAATATGCATCCGGATCAATTTATTTTAATAAATGCACAAAAGCCTGATATTATTAAGCGTAGTATAAAAGAGCTTGAATATCATTGTGATGTTTTAGATCTTTTTGGTTTAGATTCAACAGCAAAAATACAAATTCATGTTGGCGGGGTTTATGGAGAAAAAGAAAAATCTATACAGCGTTTTTGTAATACCTATAAAAAACTTTCCCAAAGATTACTTTCAAGACTATGCATAGAAAATGATGAACATTCATATTGTCTTAAAGATTGTTTGAATATACACAAACAAACAAAGATACCCGTAATTTTTGATACTTTGCATCACGAAGTTTATAACAGTGGTGAAACGTTTAAAGAATCAATTTTGCTTGCACAAAAAACCTGGAAAGAGATAGATGGTCTTTTAATGGTTGATTATAGTTCGCAAGCTCCAGGAGAGAAAAAAGGTAAGCATTGTCAGTCTATTAATGTTAAAAAATTTAAAAATTTTTTAGATGAAATCAATGGTTTAGACTTTGATATCATGCTTGAAATAAAAGATAAAGAGGTTAGTGCAAAAAAAGCTG
>CAZFDQ010000180.1:0-3586 GCA_964518205.1 uncultured Pseudomonadota bacterium
ATAAGGACTTATTCAATCTATTACCAAGACTAAAAAGAGCTGGTTTTCTATTTTTGTTGTACTCGCGAGAATTTTGCCTTTTATCAGCAACTCTACCGCCAACAAAAGAATCTATCTTTTCTCTGCGTAAATTTAAATCTAAATTTTGATTAAACTTTGAACAGCTTTCAAATATTTGATTAACACCCTTTTGCGCCAAATCTTTAAGCTGTAAAAAAAGCTCCCATTCTAAAGGTTCTTTTTCTGCAGTTCCTTGCACTTCAATCAATTTTCCAGACTTTGTTAAAACAAAATTAAAATCAGCTTCAGCTTGATTGTCTTGCACATAAGATAAATCTAGAACCGGTTTTCCATCCACAACACCTGCAGAAATTGCAGCAATTTGCTCTTTTAAAATATTCTGATCAATAACACCCGCATTAATCCAACGTTTTATAGCAAGATCTAAAGCAAAACTTGCAGCTGTAATACATGCAACACGAGTTCCACCATCCGCCTGTAAAACATCACAATCAACTATAATTGTTTTATCTATCAGTAAAGAAAAATCAACAACGCTGCGCAAACAACGTCCAATTAACCTAGAAATTTCAACACTTCTAGAATTTTTAAAGTGTTGATTCGACTCACGATTTGTACGCCTTTGAGTTGCACAAGGCAACATGGCATACTCTGCAGTCAGCCAACCCCGTCTCTGTCCTCGCAAAAAAGGTGGAACATTATCTTGCAAAGTCACACTAGCCAAAACTTTTGTGCGCCCAACTTCCAACAAAGCACAAGCATCTGCGTAACCTAAATAATCATATTTTAAATTAACAGGACGCACTTTTTGAGTACGTCCCCATTCATTCTTCTTTACTGTCATTTATTTTCTCTACAATTACTTTTTATTCGATGGCTTTCTTGGCGGTAATAAATCTGGAGCTATCAATTGTACTCGACCAGATTCTCTGTCATAACTATTTACCTTAACTTTTAATTTATCACCAACCTTGTAAAGTTTATCTAGATTTCTTTGTTTACTTCTATCAATATTAGAAATATGAACAAGTCCATCTTTACCAGGAACAAGTTCAACAAATATTCCAAAATCTGTAATCTTTCTTATAATTCCATCAAATGCAGAACCCTGTTCTATTTCTCCAGCTAAAGCCTTAATCCATCTAGATGCCTTTTTAGCAGATTCTCCATCTTTGGCATAAATCATTACTGTTCCATCATCTTCTATATCTATTTGAGCATCTGTTTCAGAAATAATTTCTTTAATTATTTTACCCCCTGGTCCAATAACATTACCAATCATATCTGAAGAAATCTTTATTGTATAAACTCGCGGTGCAAGTAAAGAAATATCTTCACGAGCAGAAGTCATAACTTTTTTCATTTCTCCCAAAATATGAAGCCTACCAAGCCTTGCTTGTTCTAATGCTTTGGATAACAATTCTTTCGTAAGGCCAGCTTTTGCTTTAATATCCATCTGAACAGCCATGATACCAGATTCTGTTCCGGTAATTTTGAAATCCATTAAACCAAAAGCATCTTCAATTCCCAAGATATCAGTAAGGACATGGAAATTATCTGAAGAATCCTTCATCAATCCCATTGCAACACCTCCAACCATATCTTTAATTGGAATACCAGCATCCAACATTGCCATGGTTGTAGAACAAACAGAAGCCATAGAAGAAGAACCATTAGATTCTAAAACATCAACAACAGAGCGAATAGTGTATGGGAATTTATCTCGTGATGGCAAAACATTCTTAAAAGAATTTTCTGCCAAATATCCATGACCAATCTCACGCCTTCCAACTGCACGCATCATTCTAACTTCACCGACAGAAAATGGTGGAAAATTGTAATGCAGCATAAAATGTTTTTCTTGTTCTTCACCAATCAATGCTTCTACTCTTTGAGCATCTTGTGCGGTTCCTAAAGTCAAACTAGCCAATGCCATAGTCTCGCCCCTTCTAAAAGTGGCTGAACCATGAACTTGTGGAAGTAGTGCAACTTCCGTTTCAATTGGTCTGACTTCATCAAGCTTTCGCCCATCAATACGCATACTTTTTTTAGCAACTAAATCAGGTAATATTTCTTTTAATAAAGAATCAAAAAGAAAGTTTATTATTGATTTGCTTACTACACCAGAATCAATATCTTGTGAAAAATTATTTAACAAATCCGTACGCAATCTATCCATTTCTAAATTACGTTCTTTTTTGTCTTCAACAAAAAGAGTATTTGCAAAATCGGCAGGAAAAAAATCTTTTACTTTTTGCTTCCATGAATCCCAATCAAAAGAATCTGTCTGTTCAACTTTTTTGATTCCTAATTCTTTTTGAATTTGCAACTGCCAATCAACCTGCATTTCTATTTGTTTTTCAGCAAGAAAAAATAAGTCTACTAAATCTTTTTCCGAAATATTATTACAATGGCCCTCCACCATGCAAATGCCACCTTTTGCACCAGCAACAATAATATTTACATCTGATTTTTTGCTATCTTCATGACCTAAATTAAACTTCCACTCACCATCAATACGCCCAACCTGCACAGCGCCAATAGGACCCATAAATGGAATATCTGATAATGTTAAAGCTAAAGAAGAAGCAATTATGGCTAAAATACCTGTAGGAAATTTTCCATCAGCTGAATAAACACTAGACAAGAGTTGAACTTCATTAAAATAATAAGCAGGAAACAACGGACGAATTGGACGATCAATTAATCGTGAAGTTAAAATTTCTGTATCAGATAACCGACCTTCTCTTTTTATATAACCACCAGGAATTTTACCTGCAGCAGAAGTTCTTTCACGATATTCTACTGTTAATGGGAAAAACCCCATAAACTCTTTAGACTCTTTGCTTGCAACAGCGGTTGCTAATACAATATTGCTTCCACACTTCAGCCATGCCGCACCATCAGCCTGACGAGCAAATTTTCCAATCTCTACTTCCAACCCAATTTCGGGTAAACGAAAAGTTTTTTGCATAATCTATCTACCTTCTTACACTCACACCAATTAATATAAAATCGTATTTAACAAAATTAGAATTTACATTAAATAATTTGCGAGCAATATAAAATAACAATCAAAATTTTTAATTAGCTTTAATATCTTTGAAACAAACAATAAATCCAAACAAGCATTTAAACAAATAAGTATAACGGTAGATACAAGCAAGTATAATGAACAATCAACCAAAAGATAGGCTAAAAAAAGATTTTAAATAAAATCGCCTTCTTTTAATTGTTTCATAAGAACTTTGTAACCATCTAAATTTTTTCTTTTTAAATAGTTAAAAAGCGCTCGTCTTCTTCCAACTAACTTAACCAAACCTAACCTGGAATGCTTGTCTTTAGGAAATGTCTTCAAGTGACCTGCAATCTGACGAATTCTTTCAGATAAAAGAGCTACTTGAACTTCGCATGAACCACTATCGCTATCTGATTTAGCAAATTGTTTTATAATTGTGCTTTTACGATCCTTATTTAACATTACAAAAAAACTCCATAGCTAACTAAATAGTTATAACTTAAACTTTATCTGCGTTCCTGGTAGGCACGAGCGGAGTCGAACCGC